>NZ_JAPZQM010000587.1:0-7480 GCF_027530565.1 Microcystis sp. LE19-10.1B
GTTGAGGACGATCGTTACGGTTATGGAGAGCAGCGTTTTGTCACATTCGGTTTGTTGCAAGGGCGAGTGATTGCCGTTGTCCATACAGAACGTGAGGATTGCACCCGTATTATTTCTGCAAGAAAAGCGACGAAATATGAATAACGAACCTACTTCGAGCAACTCTCAAACTGATTGGCAACGATTGGATGCGATGAGCGATGAAGATATTGATTTATCAGATTGTCCAGAGATTACGCCAGAAATGTTTGCTAAGGCGGTAGTGCGGCGGGGTTTACCTGCTACAAAAGCCAAGGCTCAAGTTACACTCCCCATTGATAGCGATGTATTAGAGTGGTTTAAGTCTCAAGGGCGTGGCTATCAAACACAGATCAATCAATTGCTACGAGCGTATATGGAGGCACATCAATAACAGGCAGATTCATATTTTTGTATTTGAAAACAAGGATTGCAGCGGCATAACAAGGGATTTACCATACCTTATTAGACTGAAAACCGCTATAACAAATCACCGCACCCGAAATAATAGTGAAATTTTGTGACAAAGTGCAGTCAGATCTAAGAATCTTTGCTAGAAGTCTAGAAAGCTTCTGTGATCAGTCTCCTTAAAAGAGATTGTTGGCAGTACCCTAGTAGATATCCGAACAAACGGTTAAGGGTTTTAATCATCAAGGTCGGGGATTATGAAAATCTATCAAATTTTATTCCAATCCCGACTTCTAATTCTTCCAGTTTGGTAATAAGTTGAAACTAGCTCAATATAATCTTTAAAATCATCATTTTCAACCACAATACGATTCACTGATTGCCAGTCAATTTCTGCCCTAGATTTTGCTGGTAAAAATATCTCACTTTCAGAAGGGTTTTCCGTATCTAGAATAATGACTCCAATTCCATGAAGTGCAGACAACATACGCAGTGCGATCGCCGATCTTGTAGGGTGCGTTCCCTAATGCAACTTCTACCGCTCCACCGATCGATTTTTGGGGAACGCACCATGCCCATGGATTGAAACTGTGAGTTTAGGTGCGATGCCGCTCTGGTCGGACCAGTTGAGGAATGTTAGCGAAGATTCCCAATGTTTGGTTAAAATAGAGGGGCAAAAGTCGCCACAGGGTCGCTTCAATGACAGTTCGACAACCCCGCTACAGTAAAGAAGAATTTGCTCGACGTGGTAATGAGATTTATCAATCTCAGGTACGTCCCCAAGTCGAGGAGGGTAATCAGGGGAAAATTGTGGCAATTGACATTGAAACAGGGGCTTTTGAAGTAGCGGATGATTTGGTAAGCGCAGCGAAGCAACTTTCTGCACGAGTGCCTGATACTCAGACATGGTTTGTTCGCATTGGGCATTCAGCCGTCGATCACTTTGGTGCACGGAGCCTGAGAACAAAGCCATGATGCAAGGTCGTGTAAATCAAGGCTGTGAGGCGACGTTAGCGATCGCAGTCAGAAACAATGAAACAACGCAGATAGTAGATGCTGTAATTGATACAGGATTTTCGGGTTTTCTCACCTTGCCGTCTGACATAATTGCTAGGTTAGGGTTTATTTGGGAGGGTCGAGATCTTGCGACGTTAGGCGATGGGACTTTCTGCACGTTTGAAGTTTACATCGGGCTTGTGATCTGGGACGGGCAATATCGTGAGATTTACATCAACGAATCAGAGACGGTTCCGTTGATTGGGATGCAGCTATTACGAGGATACGATTTGCGAATTCAGGCAATTGAGGGTGGTTTAGTTACGATCGAAGCGTTGAAGTAGAGTGCGATGCTGAAGGCACTGGGTAACAGTACGCCATCGCTGTAGCAACGTGAAAGCTAGAATATATTAAGCCCTATACGTTAGATGTTGTCTATGATACGGTGATTTGGTTCTGGGTTGGTTCCCATGCAGAGTACGATATGCTGCTGGAGCAATTGTAGTGCGATGCCGAAGGCACTGCGTAGTGCGATCTTGTAGGGTGCGTCCCCTAATCTGGCTCCCACTGCTCCACCGATCGATTTTTGGGAACGCACCATGCCCACTCAAAATCGGTAAAACCCTACACCCTACACCCCACACCCTGCCCCCACGAAAAACTTTTTGCCGCAAACCCTAATCAATTAACGCTCATTCTTAATTCTCCTGGCTACTGGCTCCTTACTCCTCACCTAAAGGAAGATTTTTGATTTTTGCAAGAGGTCTCTTGTTTGAGTATGGGACTGACTTCTTTGCTTCAGGATCAAATCCCGTCAGTACCGCTCGCTCAATCCTTGACGGGGTGAGCTTTTCCAACTCTTTGACCCCATCTTGCTCCCAAAAATGAGCGAAGGATGAGTCCCATTAGAGGAAACTTTGCCCTTACCAGTGCGTCTTTAGCCTCTAAGCAAACAAGTGTCACGCTTGCGATAGAATAGATCGGACTTAGCCTAAATGGGGTCAGGGAAAGAATGTGCGGAATTGTTGGCTATATCGGAACCCAAACAGCGATCGATATTCTCCTAGCTGGTTTGGAACGTTTAGAATATCGGGGTTATGATTCGGCAGGAATTGCCACAATTCTCGAAGGTGAATTACATCGAGTCCGCGCCCAGGGAAAACTCTACAATCTGCGGGAAAAATTAGAACAGGAAGTTAATCCCTCCCAAATTGGCATCGGTCACACCCGTTGGGCAACCCACGGCAAACCCGTAGAAAGTAATGCCCATCCCCACACCGATAATAGTCAACGGGTGGCAGTGGTACAGAATGGCATTGTCGAAAATTTTCAGGTATTAAGAACAGAATTAAAGGAAAAAGGCTGCATATTTGACTCGGAAACCGACACAGAAGTTATTCCCCATCTAATCGCCAGTTATCTACCCAAACCTACCGATGAAGACTACTTGGGGGTGAGTCCTTTCCTCAAGGCAGTTTTAAGGGCAATTGAACGTTTGGAGGGGGCCTTTGCCCTAGGGGTGATTAGTCCCGATTATCCCGATGAATTGATTGTCGTGCGGCAACACGCCCCTTTAATCATCGGTTTTGGTCAAGGGGAGTTTTTCTGTGCCTCCGATGTTAGTGCTTTGGTTCCCCATACCCGGGCGGTGCTGTCCCTGGATAATGGCGAAATCGCTCGGTTAACACCCTTGGGAGTAGAAATTTATAATTTTGAGGGCAAAAGAGTCCGTAAAAGCCCCAGAGTCCTCGATTGGAGTCCGACGACCGTAGAAAAACAGGGTTATCGTCACTTCATGCTCAAGGAAATCTACGAACAACCCGGAGTGGTGCGCGACTGTTTAGGAACCTATCTGCATCCCCATTGGACAGCACAAAATGAGGATAATGTCAACCCGATAAATATTAATTTTTCTGAAGAAATTTACGATAATTTAGAACATATTCAGATTTTAGCCTGTGGAACCAGTTGGCACGCTAGTTTAGTCGGTAAATACTTGATCGAGCAGTTGGCAGGTATTCCCACCAGGGTACAGTACGCCTCGGAATTTCGCTATGCACCCACGCCCCTGATGCCCAATACTTTAACTATCGGGGTGACGCAATCGGGGGAAACAGCCGACACTTTAGCGGCTTTGGAAACGGAAAAACAGCGTCGTTTAGGATTAGAAAAAAAATATCAGGCCCGGATTATCGGTATTACTAATCGCCCCGAAAGTACCCTAGCACAAATGGTCGATCAGATTATTAATACCCAAGCAGGAATCGAGATCGGGGTGGCGGCAACTAAGAGTTTTACGGCACAATTATTGGGTTTTTATCTCTTAGCTTTGGATTTATCCTATCGTCGTCAAACTTTGTCTTTAGAGAGAATCGAGGAAATTATTAATGGAATGCGATCGCTGCCAAGATCGATCGAAACTGTCTTAGAAACACAGGAAAAAGCGATCGAAGAATTGGCCCATGAATTTAATGACACCCAAGACTTTATTTTCTTGGGACGGGGGATTAATTTCCCCATTGCCTTAGAAGGGGCCTTAAAACTCAAAGAAATCAGTTATATTCATGCGGAAGGCTATCCAGCCGGAGAAATGAAACACGGACCAATCGCGCTTTTAGATGCAAAAGTTCCCGTAGTAGCGATTGCTATGCCGGGGATAGTTTATGATAAGGTTCTCTCCAATGCACAGGAAGCAAAAGCAAGGGATGCGCGATTATTGGGAGTAGTTGCCGACAGCGATACGGAAGCGCCAAAAGTCTTTAATGATTTGTTGTATGTGCCGGAAATTGAAGAATTATTATCGCCAATTCTAACAGTAATTCCCCTACAATTGCTCTCCTATCATATCGCAGCCCGTCGCGGTTTAGACGTGGATCAGCCGCGCAATTTAGCCAAAAGTGTCACAGTGGAGTAAAGTTCAACAGGTTGAAACTATCCGATCAAGTGGAGATATCTGATCGTTGTGCTTTGCTGTTCTATGTTGTTCAGGTTTCATCCCTTCGGTAAAACCGAGGGTCCTCCCCTGACATTTGTGATAAAATCAAGAGGCCGACTGACATCTGAGAAGCGATAGCAACCATGACGGGTGTGGACTTACAGCAATTATTACTAGAAAAATGGGGTCGTTCCTACGATATCCAGCTACGACGCATCAAAGATAAGGTTCATGTCCAGGTAATGTGGAAATATCTCGAACAAGCTTCTTTTCCCCTCTCCGAGTCTGAATATCTGGAACATCTCAATGCGATCGCTAATTATCTCCACGAATGGGGTGGTTTTAGTCAATTTCAAGCTTTTATCCGCGAAACCCGCGAGCGTCCCCGTCTCGGTAAAGCGGTTAGTCTGGCCCTAGATTTAGGTGAAAGGGCCTCGGAATGGCTGATCAGTGATCAGTGATCAATTATCAGTGACCAGTGGGATTGTTAAGTGAACAGTATACTGCATTTAAATTGCGTATTGGATATTTTAATACAAATGCTCGAACCCCCCACTCCCCCATCCCCTTCTCTAGACACAAAAAAAGGCGTTAAGCTTAACCTTAACGCTTGCTTTTGATTCAATGGCAGTGACTAGCTCTTGCGACGAGCGAAAGCACCAACACCAGCAACGGCTAAGATACCGAGGATAGCAGAAGGTTCGGGGGTTTTAACAATGGATTTTTGTCTGAAATCGTTGGTGATACTGTTAAGTGATCCGTCAACATCAGAGACAGAGAAAGTGTTTCTGACGTAAAGTTTCAGGATATTCGGAGCAATTGGAACCGTTAGGCCAGGAGAGCCAGTGCCACCAATACTAGAGCTTTTGGCCTCCGAGGTTCCGACCAAACTCGACCCGCCGAAAGCATCTGACCAAACCGTCTGGTTCAGAGAGACACCGGAGTCAGTCTGGCCAGTTGTGGTATAGCCAGCGCTGAATGCTTCGAACATCTTCGTCAAAAGTTCGTTGTCGGGAGTGTCGGGGTCATCAACGATCTCGATCGTGTAATCTATGACATAAACGCCACTTAAACTGGTCAGAGGGTTAGCTGGGGTGAAGGTGAAGGTGTGCAAATCGCCCAAGGGCAGCACGGTTTCCGTAATGGTCAGAAAATTGCCCGGGCTATTTATACCACTGCCAGATGAGTTGATGTGTGTAAACAACTTGTCCCCTTTCCGGCAAGGATTGTCCTTGAAATTGTTGAAACTTTGTGGGAAACAATCCACCGCCTGCGCTTGGACGGGGGCAGTATTGGCAAAGCCGAAAGCGGCAACGCTGCCAGCGATAGCAAGAGCGCCAGTGGTTAGTCGTCTAGAGATGTTTGTGATCATTTTAAGTGGTTTGTTACTTTTTATTAGGGCAAAGTACGGATACTACGCACTCTAGTATAGTTATAACCTCGGCCAGATGAAATGTCAAGTTATTGACATCCTCGCCGCCCTAAAAGTGCGGCGATTCCTAAACCTCACGATTTAAGTTTCTGCTTCCACCACCGTCGCATAAGCTAAACGGCGCTTAACCTGCATGATCCAACAGCTATAACCCTTTTGGAGTCTATATCGGTGATCCGAAGTAAAAGCCGTTTAGCTTACCACAGTTAAAAAACCATGTACTGTCTTACACAGAGTCCACAGACTTTCGCCCCATTTCAGAAGCCCGATTCCCTGTGTCCCACGGTACGTTGACCGCCTATAGCTTCTTGTACTTGTTGCGCGCGACTTTTTACCCGGCCAAGCTTTTCTGGTCGGAACCCCCTAAGCCGAGTTTTCAAGGTGCTGCGCCGTCCACTTGGTTTTCGAGACTGGCTTTTTAATTCTAACGTAAAGCCAACCTAGAACGGCGGGGTTTCAGACCCAAAATTTCCGATGAAAAAAATACATCAGCTGCCGTCAGGCTTGAATCAGTGATCAGTAATCAGTAATCAGTAATCAGTGATCAGTATTCTCCGAGTCGGGAGTCAGTATTCAGGAGATTGCTTTTATTTATTCTCCCCACACCCCACACCCTACACCCTACACCCTACACCCCACCTCCCCACTTTCCCACTACCCCACTTCCCACACCCCAAATAAATTACTTAATTTGTGCTATGATAATAGTTTTGGGATAAATTTAAATAGGAGCAGACTGTCTGTATGTCTCGTTATAGAGGACCGCGCTTGCGCGTTGTGCGTCGTTTAGGGGAATTACCAGGGTTAACCCGTAAAAATGCCCGTCGTGCCTATGCACCGGGGCAACATGGCCAGGCCCGCAAAAAACGTTCAGAATATGCCATTCGTCTAGAAGAAAAACAAAAACTGCGTTTTAACTACGGTGTCAGCGAAAAACAATTAGTTCGCTATGTCCGCAAAGCTCGCCGGGCTACTGGTTCCACTGGTCAGGTACTGCTGCAACTCCTAGAAATGCGTCTGGATAATACCGTTTTCCGCCTCGGTATGGCTGGGACAATTCCGGGGGCGCGACAATTAGTCAATCACGGTCACGTCACCGTTAACGGTAGAGTTGTGGATATTGCCAGTTATCAGTGCCGTCCGGGTGATGTGATTGGAGTTAGAAATCAAGAGCGTTCCCAGGATCTCGTCAAAAGAAATATGGAATACCCCGGTTTAGCCAACCTGCCGAGTCATTTGGAATTTGACAAAAACACCCTTGTGGGCAAAGTGAATGGCGTTGTGGAAAGAGAATGGATTGCCCTCTCGATTAATGAACTGTTAGTAGTGGAATACTACTCTCGGAAAGTCTAGGAAAAAAGCCTTTTCCAGATACCTTGAGGACGCAATTGGCAGCGTCCTTATTTTATTCTTTAAATTTAGGTTGAAAGATAGCAAAAATACGATGCTAAGTAGCTGGTTATAATTAAATTAAAAATGGATTTTAGGTTTGATCCCCCCTGCCCCCCTTGATAAGGGGGGTGCCGATAGGCGGGGGGATCCCCCCTTAATAAGGGTAGGGCTGTTTCATTTAAATTAAGTATAGCTGATTTTGAGTCAATAAATTTGACCGAAGATTCTCAAGTTTATCTTGTTCTAACCAAAAGAGTTAGTCACAATAACTAATCTTTAATCCTCTGCCAAATTTATTA
>NZ_JAPZQM010000536.1:0-6122 GCF_027530565.1 Microcystis sp. LE19-10.1B
GTCGAGGGAATCAACAATAAACTTAAACTAATAAAACGGAGAGCCTATGGCTTGAGAAACTTTCGGAATTTTTGGGTTAGAAGTATGTTGTCTTGGCATCTTGTATGTTGATTTAGCATAAAGAGTAACGAAGAGCCTAAACAGCGTCTCATTAATGACTGAATAGCTGCCCAAAATTCAGATTGAGAAAGGTCAAGATTACCAGTTTTGGGAAACTTTTCTACCGCTTCAGTTTGATTAGCTAACCAGTGTATCACCTTTTTTTCTGTTGCGGATAAACGCTGTAAATGACATTCGATCGAGTTTTCTATATCCCCTAAATAAATTTCATTGTTCATTTGTTCTAAAAATAAGGATACTTCTCCATCAAATAGCTCAATAATAGTTGAGGAGATGATATTTAACCAGTTAGGATGACCTTGATAAAGTTCCCTCAGTTTCGTCCATTTCTCCTCACTTTTTAAACCGTATTCTTTGAAGATTTCTTCAAATTCTGTTGTTAAACCTTGTAGGTATAAAGTTTTAATTTTATCGGATTTTAAGGTAACAAAATCTCTGGGAAGTTCCCAACTAATTAAAATCAAACAACTTTGATGAGATGTGGTAGCAATTTGCTGAAAAAATTTATGATAATCCTGACAGTCGCTTAAATATTTACCTGCTAATTCCCCCAGTTTAAAAATATTCTGCACATCATCAAGAATAATTAAACAACGATAGGAGCTTAGATAATCTATTATATCAGGTAAGGGGGTTGATAGAGATTGGGCGAAAAACTGTTTTAGATCATCCTTGAGAGCGATTAATTGAGGAATATTTTCCAGACTGCGATAAATAATATAATCAAATTGTGGGGCAATTTCTGAAACTAATTTAAGGGTTAAAGCTGTTTTTCCGATTCCACTTAACCCATAAATAGTAATTAATCGAGTTTTATTATCTAGCCATTCTTTTAAGGTTGATATTTCTAACTTACGTCCATAGTTATACCTTAATTCAGGAGCTTTTGTTAGGTTAATTATTGGGAATTGATGATCATTATCTGGAAAATTTGAAGACTTTTTTAAGTTGTTTTCTGAGTAGGGGTTATTTTCTCTACAGATATTTATATGGTTATTACTAATATTATTACCATGATGGCTAACAAAGTGATAAATAGTAGATGAAGCTTTATTTTCTAAAACAGAACGAACATTAGACTTTTTTATATCTTCTTCAAAAACATCTGATAACAGTTGCCATAACTTCCATGCTTCTTTTTTTATATGGTCATAACTGCGCTGATTATCTTTGGCAATTTTTTCGTAATCTTGATGTTCCCAAATACCCTGTAAGATGGATTCTTGCAAAGAATCAAGATGTTTACCGGTTTTCTCTAATACCTGTTTATCTGTCCATTCTAAAAGGGTTTGAATATCCATATAAGTAAGTGATAGAACTTTTGTATTACTGTTTGGGATAAGGGAACAGATTTTAGTTTTCTCGTTTTTTTATCAGACTAATAATCATTTTACTTCCCTCTTGCAAGAGATCAATGTATTGCCTACGAACATTTTACCCCATAAAGTCGGGAAGGCCAAACTGTCATAGCAAATCCGCCTTAGACAGTAAAGCTTGTAGTCATATTACTCGTAGGGTGCGCCTTTCAATAGCGTAACGCACCAATTTAATAATAGAGGTGGTGCGTTACGGCGAATTATTAATTTTGGTTTTTTGACTAAATTGATAGCCGCCTAACGCACCCTACACTCTACGGACTACTGATTAACTAGAAATTTGGGAAAAGATTAATAAAGGGTTTTTTATTTTTCCAGCGATAGGTATTAAAATCTCGATTATCAATTGATAAGATACGTCCATTTCCTAACTCTTCTGCTAAGATAACTAGGGAGGCATCGGCTAAGTCCATTGGCAGACTTTGATATTGTTTCATAAGGTCTTGAATTCTTTCTAGATGAGTATTTTCAAGGTGAAATAATAGAAATTTTTGGGGATGTCTCTCAAATACGTTCATTAATTTTATTTGTTTTTCAACTCCTGTATAGAGATTTGGAGAACGTTGTAAAAGAAGATGACAACTTTCTGTTAAAACACACCAAGTTGTAATTAGGGGTTGAGAAGAATACTGTGCTAAGGTTTGCTGTGCTATTAGATGATATTGATCTTTATTGTTAAATAAAGCCACCCAGAACCCAGTATCAACGATGATCATATTTAGCTTTTAATCCTTCTTTGAGAACGGATTTATAATTAGTAGAAAGGTCTGATTCTGCACTAATACAACCGATTAATCCAGATTCTTTTAAAATGTCTAGGGTACTTTGAGCTTCAGGGTTTATTTTTGCTGCAATCTCTGGCTTTTTTGCTAAAGAATAGCGTTTTTTTAATAACTCAATAAAATCAATCAGTAAGTTTTGTGCTTCTTCAGGTAATTGGTTAATATCTTGTTGAATTTGTTCTAAGTTAATCATTAATTGTCCTCCGTTAAGGTTTTTAAATAGGCTGCTAATCTTTAAGCGACTGTTTCTGACATTTAACCCTCCTGATTTGTTTCCGACTGTCCCCTGTTACTTAATCGATTAATATTAATGCCAATGCTTGATTAATAATTTTATTTTTATCAATCATAGCTTCAATTTCTTCTGGTTGACATATACCCTCAAAAGCTTCTAATGCCGCTTGTCTTAAAGCTGAAGAATAAGCATCATCTAAGGTTTCTTTTAATTCTTCTATTGTTAGATAATTTCCTCCAGTTTTACGTCGTTGATTAATGCGTTGAATCTGTCGAACAGAATTAGAAATAGAGGTTTCCCATGAGCGTGTACTGCGTTTTTCTGCTTGCTGTTTAATCAGATGTAATAATACAATAATACTAAAGCTAAAAATCTTATTGAGCTTATCATCCTTGCTCATTTCTGTCATTTCCTCTACCAAGATCAAGGCATCGGGAACATTGCCAGCTAGTAATAGATTTTTTAACTCTAATAGTTCTTCCATTTTTTGCTTTTTTTACTGATTAACCTCTTAATTTAGTAATTTGTTCTGCATTTAAATTAACCGAAGTTGCTAGTTATAAGCTTCGCTAGTTCGATCCCCCTAAATCCCCCTTAAAAAGGGGGACTTTGAGTCTGGTTCCCTCCTTAAAAAGGGAGACTTTGAGTCTGTTTCCCTCCTTAAAAAGGGAGACTTTGAGTCTGGTTCCCCCCTTTTCAAGGGGGGCTAGGGGGGATCGAACCTAGAAATCAAATTTAGCCTTGTTTCATGAGCCTTGCCCTCCTTTTTGTCACTAAATCCCACTTTATCCCACAAAAATTATTGTATCAGAAAATCCAAAATGGCCACAAATTCCCACAGACAAAACCAAAGTGAACATCTAGATTGTAAGAATCACTTAGTTTTTGGGATTTTTATCAGGTTATGAACAAGATACTAGCTAATTGTATCAGCTTAGGGATCGGATTGGGTGCGATCGGGGTCGCTTTCCCCGCACAGGCCGCCTCTTTTCAGGGGTTAGGGTTCTTACCGGGTAGTTTCGGTAGCTATGCTTTTGGAGTATCAGCAGATGGGTCTGTTGTTGTTGGTTTCAGCAATGGTGCTAATGGTCAGGAGGCATTTCGTTGGACACAACAGACGGGGATGGTAGGACTAGGGGACTTACCGGGGGGGATTTTCAATAGCGTAGCTAATGGAGTATCAGGGGATGGGTCTGTTGTTATTGGTCAAAGCATTAGTGCTAATGGTACTGAGGCATTTCGTTGGACACAACAGACGGGGATGGTAGGACTAGGAGACTTACCTGGCAGAACTTTCAAGAGCATTGCTAATGGAGTATCAGCAGATGGGTCTGTTGTTGTTGGTAATGGAAGGGGTGCTAATGGTGGTGAGGCATTCCGTTGGACACAAGGGACAGGAATGGTAGGACTAGGGGACTTGTCTGGAGGTGGTGCCTTGAGTGAAGCTTATGGAGTATCAGGGGATGGGTCTGTTGTCGTTGGTAGAAGCACTAATGCTAATTTTGTTGAGGCATTCCGTTGGACACAAGGGACGGGAATGGTAGGACTAGGGGACTTATCTGGGGGTGGTTTCGATAGCCGTGCTGAAGGAGTATCAGTAGATGGGTCTGTTGTTGTTGGTCAAAGCATTAGTGCTAATGGAAAGGAAGCATTCCGTTGGACACAAGGGACGGGAATGGTAGGACTAGGAGACTTATCGGGGGGGAGTTTCTTTAGCGTAGCTTTTGGAGTATCAGGGGATGGGTCTGTTATTGTTGGTTATGGTAGTAGTGCTAATGGTCCAGAGGCATTTATCTGGAATAGTAGCCAAGGAATGCGGAGCCTAAAAGAGGTTTTAAGTAATGATTATGGTTTAAATTTAACGGGTTGGACTTTAAACGATGCGCGTGTAATTTCTGCTGATGGGTTAACGGTTGTGGGTTATGGAACTAACCCCAGTGGTAATATTGAAGCTTGGATTGCTCGTTTAAATCCGCAAAATAATCCATCTGTACCGGAGCCTAGTTCTATATTAGGGTTAGGGCTGTTTTCTTTGGTGGGTTTTTTGAGGAAGAAACGGTCATAATCTAACCTAACTTTGATGGGAAAGTCCATAAATTCCCTATTTTGGGGCATTTCAATCAGTTAGCATCTCAATCATTAGATAAAATGGCATCCTCGAAAGGGGGGCTTTTTTGTTGTTCGGATGTATCGATCGAGCTACAATAAAAGGGACTTCTCTAGGCGAAAATATGGCTACAGGCATCGATATTAGCGAATTTATTGTTGCTAGTCCGGATATTTGTAATGCTCGTCCCCGGATCGCGGGAACTAGAATCACGATTCAAAGTTTAGTCATGGATCATAAAACGGGAATGAGTGCCGAAGCGATCGCTAAGGAATATCCTCAGTTAAGTCTGGCTCAAATTTATAGCGCTCTAGCGTATTATCACGCGAATAAAGAACAGATAGAGGCCGATATCGATGCTTACCGAGCCGATTGTGAAGACTGGGAATCCCGATATCGAGCCGGTGAATTGTAATGAGTCAAATCCGTCTCTACCTTGATGAAGATGCGGGTCAACGCTCGGTCGTGGAAGCTTTGCGGAATCTGCGGTCAGTAAGGTATAGTCATTTCAATTAAAATTGAGAATATTAATCCCAGAGTTCATAAGGGTTTTGTCGGTATAGAGTGTATCAGACTTATCTGAAATGACTATAACTAATGATTTCGTTAGTACCAGAACCTAGTTCTATTTTAGGGTTAGGCCTGTTTTCTTTGGTGGGTTTTTTAATTAAGAAACGGTCATAATCTAACCTGACTTTAATGGGAAAGTCCATAAACTCCCTATTTTTAGTATTTCAATCAGTTAGCATCTCAATCATTAGATAAAAGGGCATCCTCGAAAGGGGGGCTTTTTTGTTGGTGTATAATGGCGATATATTCTGAAGGATTGAGGAATAACCGATGACTCATGCCAGACAAAGTTTATCATCTATCTATGAAGAAGATTATCAGCAATGGCTAGATGAGACAGTTTTATTGTTAAAAAATCGTCAAGTTGATAGTTTAGATTATGAGCATTTAATTGAGGAGTTAGAAGCTTGGGGAAGGGAACAAAAAAATGCGGTTGAGAGTTTAGCAATTCAAATAATACAACATCTTTTATTCTATCAGTATTGGTCAAGCGAACGAGAATATAACGAGCGACATTGGCGAGGTGAATTAATTGGTTTTCGGACTCAATTGGAATTAAGATTAACGACCAATCTCAGAAACCATTTATCTAATCGTCTCGATTATCTTTATGGTAAAGCCAGAAAAATGGCAGAGGTGAAAACGGATTTAAAATTACCATCAGAGAATCCTTATGCTTTAGCTGATATTTTAGACGAAGATTGGATTCCTGAAATTAGTTAAATAATTCTTCAGAAAATTTTAGCTAGGATGGAACCTAGTTTTTTAAGATAATTATTAATTTAAAATCTTGGCTCTTCGGTTTGTGTTATGCAATGGACGGGGATTATAAGGGATGTAACCCTTATATAGAAAGGCATTTAGCGATTTTTGTCAATTGTTTTTTATCTAGAGCGAACTAATCAATTAAGTCTCTTGCCAGATAAGGATTT
>NZ_JAPZQM010000052.1:0-5317 GCF_027530565.1 Microcystis sp. LE19-10.1B
AGCAATTTCGACGATTAACTCTGGCGCACCTTCGACATAACCATCCTCACTAATCGTTGATTGTCCACCATTTTTAATTCTTAATAGTGCATCGGGTTGAGGTTCATTGTCCGCATCAAGACGTACCGTACAATTATCGCCTAATTGCAGATTGGGAGTAAAGGCTTTATAGACACTTAGCCAACCTATAATATCAGCATGGGGTTCACCATGGTTCTTAATTCTGAGAGGAGAAGCCATAATATAAACAATTCCTTCAATCAGTTCTGCCTTTTTCAGATTTGGCATAGCATTATATCTACGCTCAAATTCACGACGAGTAAGCTTGTCTCCATTTTCTAGGCGTGGAATTGTTTGAGGAGACTTGGCTAAGGTAATGGGTTCGACGGTAATCATGGGGGTTAATTTGCCTAATTAAATACTTGAGAAACTTTTAAATTGAGTTGATTAAATATAGAGGATTTTACTAAGTCATCATTGCTAAAATTACCAATTTCTGTATAAGTATTTTCTCTTAATTCTAAGACTAAAATGGTTTGAGTTTGAGGATCAACTATCCAGTATTCGGGAATCCCACAATCTTGATATTGGCTTCTTTTAGCGATGTAATCTCTCTCTCTTTGGATTTCTCCGGGGCTAACGACTTCAATGACTAATAAGGGGGGTGCCATGGTAAGAAGAATCGTATTTCTCTGGGAGAGTAATTGAATATGTTCTTCTCGAATAATGGTTAAGTCAGGGTAACGGTTTTTCGGTTCGCCTCTCACTTCTAATTCTAAACCATGTCCTCTGACTCTCCGATGTCCAACAAGGGAGGCAAATTTGAGAAAAAGAAAGTTAGCGATTTCAAAGTTAAGTCCTGATTCTGGCGGCATTTCTACCAATTCTCCGTTAAATAATTCATAGTGTTCCTCTGAATTATCCTCATAATGTAGATATTCAGCGAAGGTTTGAAAGCGGGGTTTTGTGGTTAACATAATTTCTCATCTCTTTTTGTTGTTTAATTGATTTTTATGGCAACCAAGAGCGATCTAGTAATTGTTCTAGTGAGTAAGGACATTGAGAGGGAAAAATCACAGTATTCACTGTTTTGATTTTGACAAAACCTAACGCATCTTGGTAGATCGAGTTTAATTCTTCCTCTAAATAATTGTGGAGATTGGCTGTCATTTTTCGCCCTAATTGAGTACGGAAGTTATAAATTTCTTCCTGCCAATGAATTGTATTATATTCTGCTTCCTTTGTCCAGTATTGCAGTAATAATAAATGGCGGATAACCTGTTCTAAAAGACTGGCTACCGCATTTTTCTTTTCTTTGCCCAAATCCTCTAATTCCTCGATTAAATGTTCTAAGTCTAGTTGTGAAAATTGATGATTTCTGAGTAGGCTAACGGTTTCTCCTAGCCATTGAGAGTCATCAATCTCATAGAGTTGTTTTAAGTCGTGAATTCTTTGCATCATTGATGGTCTCCATTAGCTGTTTTATCGTTTTGACTGTCTTGACATCAGAGAAGTTTCGTGGTTAACATAAAATTTACTCCATTCCAAAATACTTATAATAGTAAAGCCTAACGTTTTCGATTCTCGTTTTTTCTAATTCTTGTTGGGCTGTGCCTACCCACATATTCGGTAAAATATCTTGATGTTGACAAAAGCTGTGAACTCTTTGGGCGGTATCATTAAGCTTAAAGTAATTGATTAAATTCTGACGATTTTTGAGAGAGTAGTAAAGCACTGGGTTATTATTTGCTTTTGATAAACCTGTAAAAAATAGATCTGATGCTTGGAGAGGTTTTAAGGCTGATTTAGGAAAATGTTGCCACACTTGATTGATGGTTTCTGGTTTGAAAAAATCATCTTCTCTAATCTCGGCATAAATTTCGATTGCACTCTTACCATTGAAATAAAAATCAAACCCAATTAGGTGAACAAACCCACTGAGATAATTACTATCAGCAACACCGTCACTTAAAACAAAAGCGGTTGCTAGTTTTTCGGGATAATCCCCAATTCTGATGTGCATTTTTAGACTAGAATCGGCAAGATTGGTTCTTAAGTCAATACCAGCAGTTAGGACTTCTAGCTTGCTAAAGTCAAAATTATCTCCTAAAAATCCCTGTAATAAAGAATAATCTAATTGAACACCCACACGGTTCTCCACTTGCTGAAAAAAAGCTAGAGATTGAGCTAGATATTTTTGCCACTCTTGAGCTTTATCTTTAAAAAAGAGCAAAAACCTTGAGGCAATCAGTTTATCCAATTCTATCTTACAAGAGGCTTCAATAGTACAATCGCCCTCAACCCCCATCACGAAATCTTCAAACAGCCGCAAAGGATAAATCGGCTCAACATCGAAAGCTTGTTGATGGTTACGAATAAATTGTAGCCTTTGCTCTTTGAGG
Organism: Microcystis sp. LE19-10.1B; assembly: GCF_027530565.1. Classification (NCBI taxonomy): domain Bacteria; kingdom Bacillati; phylum Cyanobacteriota; class Cyanophyceae; order Chroococcales; family Microcystaceae; genus Microcystis; species Microcystis sp. LE19-10.1B. The sequence goes on from NZ_JAPZQM010000052.1 coordinate 2,403, forward strand.
GAGCTTTTTTGAATGTCAGCAACTATCATAAATTTCAAATTTCGCTTAAGAATATGCCAAGAAAACCTCGAAATTTACAAGCTGGTTATTCCTACCACGTCACCACACGCTGCAATAACCGAGAATTCAAATTATCCAAGCGGGAATGCCGGGAGGTATTTCTTTATGCCATCAAGAAGGCTTTAGACAAACACCAGTTTAGGCTTTATGCTCTCTGTATCATGTCTAATCATGTCCATTATCTCATTGAACCTGCCCAACCTGAAGATTTACCCAAAATCATGCACTTCCTCAACTGGTACACGGCGATGTGATCCCCCCGCCTTCGGCTTCCCCCCTTATCAAGGGGGGCTAGGGGGGATCGCACAGGACACTTTTGGGAAAAGCGGTATTTTGGCGATGGTTTCCCTCCTTCAGATAGAGAAAGGGCGTTAAATACCTTACGTTACATTCACGGCAACCCGAAAGCAGCAAAAATGCGTTCTGGCTTCTTCTATGATTTCAGTAACTACGGCAGTTATGAACGTTTAACCGATGACGGCTTAACTCAATGGCATCCTGCTTTTCTTAAACTTGGTGACAGCTTAGAAGAATGTGCCAGAAAGTACAAAGGCTTTTGCCAGAAATACAAACCCAAGGAGAAGAACACCGCTACCCGATAACCCTGGGGGAGTAAGCTATTGGCAGGGGTTCATCTCCCTGAATCTAAATCTTTTAGCACTCCTCAACCAAGGAAAAGGGAGACAGCAGAAGAGCAAAAACCTGTACTCCCCCGCTCCCTCTCTCCCCTGCTCAAGAAGCTTCTCCCCGGGTTCCAGGTATCCGAAAGCCAGGAATTAACTAGGGTTGTAGGTCAATTCCTTGAGGCAAACCGTGCGCCCTGGCAAGGAGAAAAAGTCTTTTGACATTTTTTGAGGTTCGTGCTAGAATCAGGGGGATTACTCTGCGTCGTCTCCCGCAAAAGGAATCCCATGTGGATTGTTACCCCAGAAATGGGGGCGATCGCATTGCCATCACGAGAGACGGTAGCGGTATTTTCCCGTTGGACAGGAGCAGCGTTGCGGGGTGTCAGTTTTTTAGTTTTCATGGGGTAAGTCCGACCTAATTTTTGTCGATTCCAACCGTACTACCTCTTTTCTGCCGAGTCAATAGTTTTTAAGTGAATTTGTGTTAAGTTTTTGTTGAAATCATTTTCTCCAGGAGAAAAACCTACTTTTAGTCCTAGAATAGTTGGGAGGTTAGTCATTAGTAATTTTCTCAGCTAATTGTAATAGTTTTGGCGAGGGCAAAGGTTTATTTTCTTGGGTATATATATCTACCAAATCTTCTAAAACTTGGCTCTTCGTTACTTGTTATGGTTCGATAGGCGGGCATAAATCGACTAAATCCTTATCTGGCAAGAGACTTAATTGATTAGTTCGCTCTAGATAAAAAACAATTGACAAAAATCGCTAAATGCCTTTCTATATAAGGGTTCCATCCCTTATAACCCCCGTCCATTGCATAACACAAACCGAAGAGCCTAAATTTTCTTGGTCAGTGATAAATATCTGACATTGGGAAATTCTCGAATGGTTTGTTCGATTTGCAAAAAATAGGCCTCAATCATTTTAATTCTTGGAGATTAGCCTCGTTTTGAAGAAGCATTTCATATAGTCCAGACCAAACTATAAAGTCCGATTCATCTCCTAAAATACCTTGGGAAAATTGCTGATAAAATTCTTTGGATGTCATTTGATATTGTTTTTCCAGAGCTGCTAAATCTAATTTTAGATTCAAATTGCTTTTTTGTAATTCGGCAATCTGATAATCAATAATGCTTTGGGCAAATTTTTCTTGATCTTTGATGGAGTTTAAAATCTTTTTAAGGCGTTTTTCGGTTTCAGGCTGAACAGATAGATGAAAATCTAACATAAACTGTCTCATTACCACAAATCAAGCGGGATTTCATTCTAGCAAGCGTCAGCCCTGGAGGAGAAGAATGTAAAGATTTACAAATTGTATCTTATGATACAATGCGGGGGGAGAAGTATGTAAGCTCTGGGGTGTTCTGTTCGCTAATGTCGCACGCACTCAAATCCATCCACTACAGCACTTTTAGGCAAATCAATGAAAAAAATACAACAACTCTGCTTTGTCTCCGGAGTTGCCCTGGCGACCCTGGCAACGGCTAGTGCGGCACAGGCTGCTTTGGTGGTCGTCCCCCCCTACTTGGCTCCTGGCGCTCAGTATCGTTTGGTCTTTGTCACTGACGGCACACGGGATGCGACAAGCTTCGACATCAACGACTACAATACCTTTGTCACCACTCAAGCCAGAGGGGGAACCCCAGCGATTGATACGGCTCTTGATCTGGCTTTAAATGCGGCGGGATTTAACCCGAATACGATCACTTGGAAGGCGATCGCTTCTACGCAAACAGGCGGTTCTTCTACCGGAGTCGATGCTCGTGATAATACAGGGACTAATCCATCGAGTACGGGTGTTTCCATCTACCTCATAGATGGCACCCCAGTCGCCAACAATAATACCGATCTCTGGGATGGCTCCATATTACGACCGATTAACGTAACTCAGAGTGGTGCAACAACACCAACAGCGGTTGTTTGGACTGGATCGAATGCATCGGGAATGGTGGCTCTTCGTTACTCTTTATGCTAAATCAACAGACAAGATGCCAAGACAACATACTTCTAACCCAAAAATTCCGAAAGTTTCTAAAGCCATAGCCTCTCCGTTTTATTAGTTTAAGTTTATTGTTGATTGTTGATTCCCTCGACCACCCCATTCGTTGTCCTTCGCTCGAAATAACTAATTATTTCTCCAAACCAGTTTCGGATTGTTTGACAACTCTTGGTAAAAACACTGGAGGATTTTGCCAGCCATTCCGAGATAGATAGCAGTCCTTCTGTCGG
>NZ_JAPZQM010000209.1:0-14819 GCF_027530565.1 Microcystis sp. LE19-10.1B
GAGTGATTGGGGGGAAAATTCAGGTACTTTTTCCCTGAAAATTAGGTAATTGACCCCCTCAAAATCGGTAAAACCCCACACCCTACACCCTACACCCCACACCCTGCCACCAGGAAAAACTTTTTCAGCAGACCCTAATTATCCACTAGAGATCGCTGCCGGTCTGTTCCTCTCGGAAGTAAAGCTGATATAATTGACAGCTAGGCTGGGCTAGATCGCCTTTTAACTGAATTAAACCCATACTTTCCAGTTTATAGGCAGTAATCGGTTCTAATCGCGCTCCCTTATCGGAAGAATTAACCACTTCCCCCATCCCTGTCAATAATTCCGGCTGTTTTTGCAGACTATCCCAGTGATGACGCAGGTGTGCCGCATAAATTCCCCCTTGGGTAGCAGCATTAGGGAGAATATTTTTTTCCCCGCGCACCCGCGCTTCCAGGGCCAAACGGCTAAGATAGGGATGACCAGCGACTAGAGCGATTAAATCCCCGATAAAACGCTGATTATCGTCATTTTTAGGCAATCCGTAGCTACTAGCCAAGTTTTCCAGTTGTTCGAGGCTAAAACCGGGTAATTTAATCGCGCGACCGACATTAAAGGGAGATTGATTAGCGTCCAATTGAATATAGATTTCCGTGGAATTAGCAATCGCTAACCGCAAATTCTGCCAGATTTCTAAATTATTAGCTTCTTCGTGCCAACAGCGCAAAAGCGGCAAAAAATCCCTAGCGATGTCGGGATACTCGAAAATTCTGTCTAAATTATCTAGGGCCAAAAAAACAGGGCCGTTAATCTGTTCCAAAAGATAGGACTGAAAATAGGTTTGACAACTGATTAAACTGCCAAATAGTTCCTCATCCCAATATTCATCTAATTGAGGCTTTAAACCCAATTCTCGGCTGACATTTGCCGAAAACCAGCGACAAAATCGGTCTAAACTGGCAAACATCGCCTTTTCTGCCACTTGACAATTAATATAAACTGTGCTATGTCCCCAACTATCTGCCTGAGCGAGCAGATGTTTAAGGAGAGAAGTTTTGCCAGTCTTTTCGGGGGATTTAATGCGAATGAGTGACCCCGGACGATTAATTTCTTGATAACAGTCGCTTTCGACGGGAGGGCGGCTAATATAAGTATCTATAACTGATTTTTCTGCTAGTATCGGGGTGGGGTGATTTTTCCATTGAGGATATTTGATATCTTTGAACCATTCTCGGAGGATTTGGAACTTACCCGGCCCTTTACTACCTAATTCGAGTTCGGGACAGCCATTATCTTTATCTTCCGAGAAATAGCTATAGATTTTAGTCATCTGTTTTTTATAGGTTTCATGGCTGGCAGCCTCGGCCATTTCCCAAATTCCCTCATCTGGTTTGCGCCAATTTTCGTAGGCAAAACGAACCAAAAAAATTTCCTTTAATTTGCCTTGAACACCGTATTCTCTAGCTAGATGTTTGAGAAACTCGTCCCATCCCTGTGGTTTCATCCGGTTCTACTTTATTCTACTTATATTCCCTTTTTTTCCATGTTAACCCCTTTTTCCCTCTTGGCAATGGGACTGACATCCGAGAAGAAAGGCCCTATGGTAAAAATAGGTCAATTACCTGATGGTGTCTAAGGGAGTAAAACCATGAAAATCTCGTTAACCTTGTTTGTTGTGGTCTCCTTGCTGTTAGGTTTTCTTCCTCACACTTTAGCGGTTAATAGTCAAGATAACCATTTTGACCGTTCCTCTTCGCCGCTAATTTTACAAAACCGTGACTGTAAGGGTGATAAGGACGATAATTGCAATTAGTCCTGATTATCTCGGTTAAGGTTGTTAGTCTATATCCCCCACCGATGAAAAAATCGTGGTCGGGATTTTTTTTATCTTAATCATCAAAATTAGGGTTAAACCAGGTAAATTAGAGGAAATTGTCAAAGATTGACTTTTATCTTGCTCTCAATAGCTAGGGATTGTCCAGAGGTTAAAATTCGCCTAGGGGTGACTTCTGAATGCCAACAGCCATTTTTATCGGTATAGAAGGGTATAAGCGCATATTTGTGAAGATTTTTGGTATAATCAAAAGCTTGCACAATTTATCCAGCAGAATTGATAGATGCCTCCTGTTTTCCCGAACGACCGCCGAATAATAATCCTAACCCTTGTCTTGTGGAAGTTTTCACTGGGAGTGATCTAGAGACTAGATCAGCTTTCCACTATCATATATACTCTGGGCGGGGCCGACAACAGTTCAAAATGATGTAAACTTTGACTACAGCAACAGCTTGCTCAAAATAACCCCACTCTAGCTTTTTTAGGTAGTAGTTAGTAGTCAACCGACTTGACTAATTAACTTAAGGTGGGAATATTTCGGTTTACGCAGTATAAATAGAACAATTGTATTTAGTAAAATGATGGTTACTGTAACCCAAGCAACATCCCAATCTAATTCGTTGATTGATTACGTTAAGCAAGTTTTTATCATCGCCTATAAAGAGCCAACAGAGGCACTAGAATCCTGCTTTCGGGAAGAGGGATTTAATTGCGAAGTTCTCAGACAAAAACACCTAGAAGAATATAAGGGTTATTCCAATAGCTACCTTTGTCTTCTTAATCATTGTCAAGCATGGCAACGTATTATTCAGGAAAATAAACCGACTTTAATTATCGAAGCTGATTTTGTTCCCGTGGTGGGCATCAGTCAACTTCCTTTACCATTTAATCCTAGTAAAAAAGATGTGGGTATTGCTTGGCTATATACTTGCGCTCCCCAAGTTTATTATGTATCACCCGAAGGTTTTGCCACTGGATTTTCTGCCTCTACCGTTGCTTATATTGTTACCCCAGAAGCGGCAAAAGTTCTGATAACATTAGAAGAAAAAATTAGGCAAAATCCAGGACCGAAATCCTATTCTTCCTGGGATTCTACGATTGATGATTTGTTAAGAGAACAAAAACTTAAAAATTATCTTCCCTTTCGCTGTTACGGAGAACATGGTGGTTTGCCCAATCTGGAACATTACCGCAATAATTTAAGCAAAGCTCATAGAGCAGATGTACTTTATGGTTCCTTAGCTTTTTTGCCAATTTATACCCAAGGAAAAAAGAGTCCTTGGCTGGCTTTTTGGTGGGAACGTTTACAAGCAAGAATTAAAGGCATTGGGAGATTACTTGCCGGTAAATATCTGCGTCTGGCTACACTTCGCCGTAATAACTACTCATGCCGTTTTCTCAGTTTCGCTATTTTTAGACATTTAACATGGCGCTTATGAAAAATTATGCCGAAGCAATTGTTAAGATTTGATGAATATTAATGTTGTCGTTGATTTAAAATAATGTTACAATCCATCAACGGTCAAGACCTAGTTAAGTTATCTTCTCATGAACTTGCTGACTATCCGTTTTTTAATCAAGCAAATTTTGGCAGATTTACTAGGTCTAAGTCGATTTTCTTGCAAGCTGTTTTTGTAAAAATAAAGGACATCTAGACTATGCAACATTCTCTCAGAGATAATATCATTTTCTGCCAAGCGAGAGTTCCCCATGGAAATCAGGGAGATTTAGTATTAACTAAAATTCTCGTTTCGGAATTAAGACAGTACGGAAAGCTGATTATTAATGATTTGCAAGTTCCTGAATGGTACTGTAAGCAGTTAGAGATGAAAGATGAGGAGAGAGCTAGTTCATATCCAATCGGTTTTAGTCTTTTAATCTGGTTTTACAGCTTAAAATATTTATTTAAGGATCGGGCTAATGTTTATTTAATTTTGCGTCCTGGCCATTTCTATGGACGAGGATTTAAGTTAGAGCTTAAGATGTGGTTAGCTTCCTTATACTATAATATATTAGCCATATTTAAAGTAAAAATTTGTCGATTTGGGACTTCAATTGAGTCCTTGTCACAACCTCTCCAAGTAGCTGAGAAATTGCGTTCTATCCCTATGCACTTTTATAGTGTTAGAGATACTTTATCCAAAGATTATGCTCTAAAAATAGGAATAGATAAGGTAAAAATATTCCCTGACTTAGCCTGGCTGTTGCCCAAAAAATATGTCAAGGAAAATTCACAATTTTTGCTGCAAGTTCCTAACTCTAATGAGGAACCCATAAAAATTGCTCAAAATTATATTGTGTTAAGTTTTAGATCTGGCTTCAGAGAGTTTGATAGTTCTGGCTATAAAACTAATCTTTTGATAGCTTTAGATAAACTGGTTAAAATGACCTGTGGAGATAGCCAAAATAAATTAGTTATTAGCTATCAAGTTGATTCAGACTATAAATTTTCCAAATATCTGTTTGAACGTTATCAAAATGAGTACGATGTGATCTTTATAGAAAGATATATAGACAGTCGCTCTATGTATGATTTGTATTCTGGGGCATCGATGGTGTGTAGCAATCGTTTGCACGTTTTGATGTTTGCAATGTTTTGTGGTTCTTTGCCGATTGCTATTGTTAATCGAGCCAAAGAAAAAAGAATTAATGGTATCTTTTCTGATGCAGGACTGCAAGAAATTATCTTAGATATTGCCCAGGGAACTAATGAACTAGATAGTTTACCCGAACTACTTAATCGTCAGGCAATAATCAAAGAAAAAATCAGCCTAGCTTTCCAAAAAAACGGTGATATTTGTCGAGAGACTCTAAAAGAAGTCTTTCAAAGCTGATAATCAGTAAGACATTAAGTCCGATTGGTTAATGATGATTATATTACCCAATCTTAACTGCTTGACCAATAACTTTGACTGCTAAATTAGAGATGCCTTTGGAGTAAAAACCCCTCCATCGGCATTCTTGCTTGTCAAAATCAAGAACTCGCCTGTAATTCCTCTAAACGTGCTAAAACTTCGGCACTGTGAATGGCAGGATTTACCCCTAAATAAATCTCTTTTAAAATCCCCTGCGGATCGATAAGATAGGTATGGCGCAGGGAAACATAACCCATCCAAGAACCATAGGCTTTACTAACATCTCCGGTAGTATCTGCCAGTAAGGGAAATTTTAACCCCTCCGAGTCACAAAATTCCGCATGAGAATCGACATCATCGGCACTTACCCCTAAAACTTGCGTATTTTTAGCCATATATTTCGGCAAATCCTGTTGAAAACGCCGCGCTTCTAGGGTACAGCCTGGGGTAAAATCCTTGGGATAAAAATACAAAACTACCCATTTACCCCGATAGTCCGATAGGGAAATATTTCCTTCTCCCTTGTTAGTCGGTAGGCTAAAATCGGGTGCCGGTTGATTTAAAGGGGGTTGGGAACCACCTAAAGCGTTAGCATCGGGAATAAGGGCAAAAAATGCCAGAATTACTACGCTTAAAAAACTCAACAGTTGACGACGAGACATAAATTTAAGTTGTCGGGTGGGTTAGATGAGGCGACTTGCCTCTATGGTTTTGTTTCATCTAAACTTGCGAGGGAAATTCTAACACGAGCCTTGATTCCCTGCCAGTCACGCTCTGATAAATGTCCAATCACAGCTAAATTTGCAGATGGTGGCAAAGTTACGATAAAACAACGAAATATCGAAGCGACCCGTAACCCGGCCGAGACCCAATCCTGAAGCGCATAATCAGTAATTCCTAGAACTTTTGACTGAGTTGTGATCAGTCCAACTATTACATCAGGTCGAAGAGAGTGGTAAGTCTCTGATGACAAAACCACAGCAGGACGGCGCTTAATTCCTGTCACACCGGGAAAATCAACTGTCACCACATCTCCAGTGGAAAACGTCACCAATTAACCCCCCTCCACATCAGAGAAAGTTTTGGCCGCATAGTTTAGGGAAAAATTGACAAGATCGATCTGATCCTCCTCAGTCCAGGTATCACTTTGATCTAGCGATGGTTGTTGTTGTCCGACAAGTTCATTGAGAATGATTGTGGCCAATCGCAAACGTTCCCCAGATGATAAGTGGCAAACCACTTGATTATAAACTTCTTGGGCAGTAGTGGGCATGACAAAAAACTGATGACCGAATGCTTCTAGCTTAATATTCTTTACATAACTTGACAAGGAAAGGACGAGGTAAAGGGGGAAAATAGATCGAGCTTGTCTTCATCTGCCTAAAGATCATGTCTATTGTCACCCTTAACCCCCTTCAATCCCATCAAGATTTAGTCATCGATCCAGCCAAAATCACGGGATTACGGGGAAAAATCACCATCCCAGGCGATAAATCTATATCCCATCGTTCCCTGATGTTAGGAGCGATCGCCGAAGGAGAAACCGTTATTCATGGGTTATTATTGGGCGAAGATCCCCGCAGTACCGCTAGTTGTTTTCGTGCCATGGGTGTGGAAATTTCCCAACTCAACAGCGAGAAAGTGATCGTCAAAGGTAGGGGTTTAGGCAATCTTGAGGAACCCTTAGAAATCCTCGACGCGGGCAATTCCGGCACGACGATCCGCTTAATGTTAGGATTATTGGCTGGTCATCAAGACCGTTTTTTTGTCGTTACCGGTGATGCTTCCCTGCGATCGCGTCCCATGTCCAGGGTGGTGAAACCCCTCAAAGAAATGGGGGCGCAAATTTGGGGCAGAAAAGCCAATTCTTTGGCTCCTTTAGCCGTTTCTGGGGAATCTCTGCAACCGATCCACTACTATTCTCCCGTCGCTTCTGCACAGGTGAAATCCTGTCTTCTCCTCGCAGGACTGTTAACGGAGGGGAAAACCACAATCACGGAACCCGCTTTATCTCGCGATCACAGTGAACGGATGCTGCGCGCTTTTGGGGCAAATATTGAGGTGGATGGGGAGACTAATAGCGTCACGGTGACGGGTTATCCCACTTTAACTGGACAAACGGTGATTGTACCGGGGGATATCAGTTCGGCGGCTTTTTGGTTGGTAGCGGGAGCAATCGTGCCTAATTCCGAGTTATTAATCGAAAATGTGGGAATAAACCCGACTAGAACCGGAGTTTTACAGGTTTTACAGGCAATGGGGGCAGATATCACCCTCGAAAATCAACGGGTGGTGACGGGGGAACCGGTGGCGGATCTGCGGGTGAAATCCAGTCAACTACAGGCAACCATGATCGCTGGTGAGATTATACCCCGTCTGATCGATGAAATTCCGATTTTGGCAGTAGCGGCGGTTTTTGCCCAAGGAACGACAATTATCAAGGATGCCGAGGAATTACGGGTGAAGGAAAGCGATCGCCTGACGGTGATGGCCACCCAACTCGATCGCCTAGGGGCAAAAGTAACGGAATTACCCGATGGTTTAGAGATTACCGGCGGTACAGGCCTATTCGGCACGGAAGTGGACAGTTTTACCGATCATCGCATTGCTATGAGTCTAGCGATCGCTGCCCTCAATTGCCGTCAACCCACCACTATCCATCGCGCTGAAGCGGCCGGCATTTCCTACCCCGATTTTGTGACCACCTTACAGCAAATTTGTCAAGAGTAGAAATATTAAGTTTTTCTGCGAACGGGCGAGCGGTAACTGGTAAAATTGCAGGATAAATCATAGAGTAGTAGGCCGCCTGTGTGATAATCGAGTTCATCGATCGAAATAGCGGAAAATAGAAGCGTCCCTCATTCAAATTTCCCTGAAAAATATCTCCCTATCTACCCCACTCCCGTCTTCTCTTCCCCACCGATAATGGAAATCATCGCCCAATTAGAGAAAGTTTCCTATATTTATCCCGAATCCTCCAATCTAGTGCTTAAAAATATCTCTTTAGCAATTCATCGAGGAGAATTTTTAGGTATTATCGGGCCCACAGGTGCGGGGAAAACTACTCTCTGTTTAACTCTTAACGGTATTGTCCCCCAATTCTACGGAGGGCGTTTTTTTGGTTATGCAACGGTAGCCGGTTTAGATACTTTAACCCATCCCGTTAGCACCTTGGCCCGCTATGTGGGGGCAGTATTTGAAGATCCCGAAACGCAACTTTTAGCCACTTCGATAGAAAATGAAATCGCTTTTACCCTAGAAAATTTACGGCTACCGCGAGAGGAAATTAAAGCGCGCATTCCCAAAGTTTTAGCGGCAGTCCGGTTAGAGGGAATGGAAAAAAAATCGCCGGGGGAACTATCGGGAGGACAAAAACAACGATTAGCGATCGCCGCTGCCCTCGCAGTTCAGCCCGCTTTGTTAATTCTCGATGAACCCACCTCCCAACTGGATCCGGTGGGATCCCAGGAAGTTTTCGCCACCATTAAGGAATTAAATCGCCATCTCGGTGTCACTATTGTGATGGTCTCCCACGCGGCCGAGGAAATGGCCGAATATGCCGATCGCCTGGTACTATTAAGGGAAGGTGCGATCGAAGCCATGGGAACCCCAGCAGAGATCTACTCCCAAGTACAACGTTTACAGGAAAATGCCCTGCGTCCTCCGCAAGTGGCCACTACTTTTGCTTTGATCGAGCAGAAAATCGGGGCGGTCGAGTCCATTCCTGTCACCCTCGACCGCGGTTTTGCCCGTTTAAACGAGCTTAAATCCTTTTATCATCATAGAACCCCAACCCCTCCCTTATCGTCGGTTTCTGACCCCTTAAACCCCATACTGAGGGTAAAAAATCTCTGCCATACCTATCCCGATGGTACTACCGCTTTGCGGGATGTGTCCCTCGATATTGCCGAAGGGGAATATCTGCTGATTATCGGTCAAAATGGCGCGGGAAAAAGCACTTTAGTCAAGCATTTTCTCAATCTTCTCTCGGCGACCACCGGTCAAGTTATGATTGACGGACGTTCGATCACTAGCTTTTCTGTTAGTGATTTAGCTCGTTCGATCGGTTATGTAGCCCAAAATCCCGATAATCAGATTTTTAACACCACTGTGGAGAAAGAAGTATCATTTGCCCTGACTAATCTCGGTTATTCTCCAGAAATCGTTATCCAACGCACGGAAGCAAGTCTAGAAGCCATGGGATTGCTAGAATATCGATCCTATCATCCTCTCTCCTTACCGAAAGGCGATCGAGCGCGGGTAGTGATTGCGGCAATTTTAGCCATGGAACCGCGTATAGTTGTGTTTGATGAACCGACCACCGGCCAAGATTACCAAGGAGCTAAGGCAATTTTAGAGGTGAGTCGTCAATTACACCAGATGGGCAAAACCGTGATTGTGATCACCCATCACCTCTATTTAATGCCAGAATACGCCGAAAGAGTAATTATTATGGGTCAAGGAACTATTCTTTTAGATGCCCCAATCCGGCAAGCTTATCATCAAACCGATCTCTTAGCCAAAACCTATCTAACTCCACCCCAAGCAGTTTTATTAGCACAAAAATTAGGACAACTTTCCGGTTATCCCAATTCTCTTTTAACTCCCCAAGAAATTGCCGATTGTTTTCAGAGGATTTAGCCGTGAGGTTATTTAGGGTTTGCGGCAAAAAGTTATTCGTGGGGACAGGGTGTGGGGTGTGGGGTGTGGGGTGTAGGGTTTTACCGATTTTCACCTGGTCAATTACCTAGGGTCTGCTGAAAAAGTTTGTTGGTGGGGGCAGGGTGTGGGGTGTGGGGTGTAGGGTTTTACCGATTTTCACCTGGTCAATTACCTAATTTTCAGGGAAAAAGTCCCTGAATTTTCCCCCCGATCACTCCCATCTCTGGTACTTTTTGATTGATAAAAAGTCTAAAAGTCTTACCCAGCAAGGTTTTTATATTTATTCAGCAACCCCTATTTAACTTTTTCTAAGATCAACTTCGATCGCTTAACATTATCGGGTACAGGAATCGGATAATCACCATTAAAACAGGCAGTACAGAAGGTTTTCGGGTCTTCCTTCGTTGCTATTAACATTGCATCGTGACTAAGATAAGCTAAACTATCCACCCCGATTTGTGCCTGAATTTGCGCCACCGATTTAGTTGCCGCAATTAATTGCTCTTGGTTGTCCGTATCAATGCCATAAAAACAAGGATGAGTCACCGGAGGAGAAGATATTCTCATGTGAACTTCTCTTGCTCCGGCATCGCGTAAAGCTTTAACTAATTTCCGGCTAGTGGTTCCCCGCACGATCGAATCATCAACAATAATAACTCTTTTTCCCTGTAAAACATCCTTTAAAGGATTCAATTTCATCTTAATCCCCGACTCTCTCATGTGTTGGGTTGGTTGAATAAAAGTCCGTCCCACATAACGATTTTTAATCAATCCTTCCGCGTAGGGAATATCAGAAATGCGCGAAAATCCGATCGCAGCCGGAATACCCGAATCGGGAACTCCCATCACCATATCTGCTTCTACTGGCGACTCTTTGGCTAATTGTTCCCCCAAACGTACCCGATAAGTATATAAAGATTCCTCGTGGACAATGCTATCGGGACGGGCAAAATAAATCATCTCGAAAACGCATAATTTTTTCTCCGGTTTCATGGCCCAATCCACCGAAGATAAGCCATCTTCACTAATCCAAACTAATTCCCCCGGCTGCACATCCCGCAGATAATCGGCCCCGATAATATCTAATCCGCAGGTTTCCGAAGCTAAAACATAACGGGGGGGATTGCCTTCTTCTTGCAAAACCCCAATTACTAAGGGTCTGACACCATTGGGATCCCGCGCCCCGATAATTCCCGTCGGTGTGCCGATAACAAGGCTGTAAGCCCCGCTACAATAGCTAAAGGCATCGATCGCCGCTTGTATCCAATCCTTGCCACTATCCACTTCCTGGCCGATAGCGACGGCGATCATTTCCGAGTCGGTGGTGGTGACGAGATCACAACCGCGCTTTTCCAATACATTTCTTAACTCAAAAGTATTGACTAAATTGCCATTATGTGCTAGGGAAAGTTTACCTAAACGGGTTTCGATCACAGCAGGTTGGGCATTGGCCCGACGGCTAGAACCGGTGGTAGAGTAACGAGTATGACCGACGGCGTGAGTACCGGGCAAGGTTTTAAGGACAGTTTCGCTAAAAACTTGGGAAACTAAGCCCATTTCTTTGTAACAATGCACCGTTTCCCCGTCGTAGGTGGCAATACCTGCCGATTCCTGTCCTCGGTGTTGCAGGGCATAGAGTCCAAAATAGGTCAGTTTTGCTACTTCTTCCTCGGGGGCATAGAGTCCAAAAACTCCACAGGCTTCTTCAGGCTTATCGACGCGGTTCAGGGATAGGGATGAGTCGGGATGGCTAGACATGGGATGGTGGGGGCTTGGGGCTACTTTTGAGACAAAATCTTAACTTATCTTAATCTCTTTTTAACACCTTATTTATCGGGATTTGAGGGGTGGGGAACAGTTATCAGTTATCCGGGTTAAGTTTCCGACTCCTGACTAGAAAGAGGGTGTAGGGTGTGGGGTGTAGGGAAGGAAACCTCTTTCATCTCTGGTGGTGAAAATTTTTTCATCGGGACTGACTCCTGTCTCCTGTCTCCTGTCTCCTGTCTCCTGACTCCTTCCCTAAAGCCTTCTTTCGATCGCTTTTGACCAAACTTGCTGTATAGTTTCTAGACTAACATCGATCGCCGGTTGTTTATTCCAGTCAAAAATCCGAAGATTCTCGCTTTTTTCGCTAACTTTGCCGGTTATTTGCCAATAGTCTCCTAATTGTGTCTTTAGGTATTCTTCCCAATCTTGCCGATTTTCGGAGGAAACGGAGACAATAATGCAACTAGCTAATTCTCCGAATAACACCGCGTCAAAACGGCCTTGATTTTGCCAAGAAAGGTCAATTTCCGCCCCTAATTGGCCACTAATACAGCATTCTGCCAGAGCAGTGGCTAAACCTCCCTCCGCGCAATCGTGGGCAGATTTCACCCAACCGGCGCGGATTCCTCGACGACAGGCCGCTTGTACCTTTCTTTCTAATTCAAAATCAATTACCGGCGGTTTTCCCGTCACCAAACCGTGAATAACGGCTAAATATTCGGAAGCGCCGATAGTTGGCAAAGAGAAACCCAAAAGATAGATTAAATCCCCCGCTTTTTGCCAACCTTGGCCGCAAATTTGCCCTATATCCGGCACTAATCCCACCATACCAATCACGGGAGTCGGATAAATAGACTGGGGGCTGCCAGCTGCGTCAACGGTTTCGTTGTACAAAGAGACATTACCCCCAGTCACCGGTGTATTCATTTCCCGACAAGCTTCAGCAATACCCTGACAAGCAGTGGCTAATTGCCAATAACCGATTGAATTCTCTGGACTTCCGAAATTGAGATTATCCGTGACAGCAATGGGGTCAGCACCAACACAGCTAAGGTTTCTGGCCGCTTCCGCCACGGCCAACTTAGCTCCGTTATAGGGATCAAGATAAACGTATCGCGGATTACAATCTGTAGTCGCCGCTACACCTCGCCGAGAATTTGCGGGATTAGCACCCAGAGGACGCACGCGAATCACGGCCGCATCGGCTCCTCCGGGAAGAATAACGGTGTTATTCTGGACTTGATGGTCATATTGACGATAAACCCAGCGTTTTGAGGCAATCGAGGGACTATCAAGCAGTTTTAATAAAATCTCGTTATAGGATTCGGGAATAGGAATCGTGCTATCTTGCCATAATTGAGCTTTTTGGGCGTATTCTGGCGGTTCTGCCAGTAATTCCCGATGATAAATCGGAGTATTATCCGCTAGGGCCGTGGCAGGAATTTCGGCGGCAATTTCCCCTTTAAATAATATACGGACGATCGGTTCTGCAATTACCTGGCCGGCGACCACAGCCTGAAGTCCCCAACGATGGAAAATCTCGATTAATTCGCCTTCTCGTCCCGATGCTGCCACAAATAACATTCTTTCTTGGGATTCCGACAGCAGATATTCGTAGGGAACCATCCCGGTTTCCCGGACGGGGATTTTATCGAGGTCTAATTCAATTCCCACCCCTCCCTTGGCCGCCATCTCGGAAGTAGAACAGGTGATCCCAGCGGCCCCCATATCCTGGGCCGCCACCACCGCGCCGGTCTTAAATGCCTCTAAACAAGCTTCTATCAGGGATTTTTCCAGAAAAGGGTCGCCCACTTGCACCGCGGGCCGGTCATCCATAGATTTATCGGTTAATTCGGCGCTGGCAAAACTCGCCCCTCCCATACCGTCGCGGCCGGTGGTAGAACCAACGTATAAAACTGGGTTTCCTAGACCTTTTGCCCCAGATTTGACGATTTCCTCGGTTTCCATTAGCCCTAAAGCCATGGCATTAACGAGGGGATTGCCATTGTAGGCATTATCAAAGTATATCTCACCGCCCACCGTGGCAACGCCGACACTATTGCCATAATGACTTATTCCCTCCACGACTCCGGCAAAAATGCGACGATTGCGGGCATCTTCCAAGTTACCAAAACGGAGGGAGTTGAGGATAGCAATGGGCCGGGCCCCCATGGTAAAAATATCCCGCAGGATGCCTCCGACTCCGGTAGCGGCACCTTGTACGGGTTCCACCGCAGAAGGATGATTATGGGACTCGATTTTAAAGGCTAATCGCAATCCATCGCCTAAATCCACTACTCCGGCATTTTCCCCCGGACCGACGAGAATTTTTTCGCCGGTGGTGGGGAATTGTTTGAGCAGCGGCCGGGAGTTTTTATAACAGCAGTGTTCCGACCACATCACGCCAAACATTCCTAATTCGGCTTTGTTGGGGTGTCTTCCCAGTCTTTTGACTATTTCTTCGTATTCTTCGGGTTTGATGCCTTCTGAGGCAATTTCTGCGGCAGTGAAGGGGGTAGTCATGGGACAATGCGATCGAGGGACAAGATTTATTGTATAACGTCTGTTGAGATCGAGTTATACTGCTTAGTAAAAGACAAAAAAGTTAAAAGGTTTGCGCTAGTAAAGTTAAGCTAAAGACATAGTTTTATCATCAGTTGGAACGAAACTATGGCAGTAGAAACAGCTTTATCAATGAAAGCCTTATACGATCAGGATTTTGTTCTCTGGGCTTCAAAAACCGCCGAACTTTTAAAGCTAAAAAAGTTTGATGAGGTGGACTGGGAAAATCTGATTGAGGAAGTGGAGTGCATGGGGAAAAGTGACAGACGGGCTGTAGAGAGTTTATTAACCCAGCTTATCGAACACCTGTTTAAGTTAGCTTATCACAAATCGGAACGGGAGCGAGAACGAAACGTCTGTCACTGGGTAGGAGAAATCGCCAGTTTCCGAACTCAACTAGGAGAGTGGCTAGAAACTACTACTCTCACCAACCACGCGCGGGATTATTTTCAAAAAGCCTACTCGAACGCTCGAAAAACCCTAATACAAGCGAAAGCAGTCACTCGCGACGCGATTCCTCTAGAGCCTCCTTTCTCCCTCGAACAGGTATTAGATGGGGAATGGTTCCCGATTGATATCGATCATTACTTCGACGATTTTCCTTTTACTTAGACCCATGTTATCCTGATAATATTGGCTTTCAAAACTGAAATATGGATGCCCTGATTCAAGAACTAGAAATCGCCAATTAAACTGCGTCAATGGCAACCGGCAACTGTTGAACAGGTGCGACGTTATCTTGTCGAGATTATCGAATTAGCAGACCAAGATGGGTTAGAACTTCTCCGTTCTAGATTGGTTGAGCAGGAGGTATTGGATATAATTGAGGAACCCGAAACCCGGTGAAGTTTCGTTGAGGTAGCCTTTTAAAATTAAAAAACAAAAAACAAAAAACTTCTGCTAAACTAGAGGCATCTTTTTGAGTTTAATTGCGTGAAAACTGACAGTATTTTCTATCAACTCTTACAAAGATTTCCCGCTTGTTTCTTTGATTTGTTGAACCTTCCCCCCGAAACCGCCAATTCTTATCAATTCTCCTCGGTGGAAGTTAAACAATTGTCCTTTCGTCTCGATGGAGTCTTTTTGCCTGATACACCCAATCAGCCTATCTATTTCCTAGAAGTACAATTTCAGAAAGATAATAGGTTTTATTCCCG
>NZ_JAPZQM010000145.1:0-2845 GCF_027530565.1 Microcystis sp. LE19-10.1B
CTGAAAAAGTTTTTCCTGGTGGCAGGGTGTGGGGTGTAGGGTGTAGGGTGTGGGGTTTTACCGATTTTGAGGGGGTCAATTACCTAATTTTCAGGGAAAAAGTACCTGAATTTTCCCCCCAATCACTCCAATGGTCGGCACTTTTTGAGGTCAAAAAAGTCTAAAAGCCTTATCCAACAAGGTTTTTAGATTTATTCAGCAAACCCTAATTAGTTTACACTTCATCTCTTAGGGGTGGTAGTGACAGTGGCGGTGTCAAAGTTGCAAGTTTCTGTATTTAACCCCACCGGAGTTGGGGGAGCCGGAGCTGGGTCGAGGAAGTTTGAGCATTTGTACTAAAATTTCCCCGACGCAGTTTAAATGCAGTACAACCCAGCACATCTCAATTGTATTTTAGTCGCGGATTTCAGGATAATTGGCCTCTCAGTCCCGCTACTGCGAGAAAAATTGCTATTTAGTCCTTCTTTACTTTAAGTTAAGAAACTTATCTAAGGCTAGAACCATATTCGGCGGCCAACGTCGCACGCTTTTTACCCAATCGAGGTCTTGATAGCGGGTATCCATGCCGACGGCGGCTACCCAATTGCTTTCCGCCTCTCCCTGTTGTCCTTGGGTCCATAAAACGGCGCTTAAGGCTGCTCTGACATCGGGAAACATGGGGTATTTGCGGGCAATATTCCGCATTTTTTGGACTGCTTCTGGATATCTGCCCAATTCGTACAGGGCCAGAGCCAGATTAGCTTGCGCCCAGGCAAAATTCGGGGCTAGTTGGGTAGCTTGGCGATAGTCTTTGACGGCGGCTTCCCAGTCCCCTAAACCGCCTTCGGCGTTGCCGCGATTGTTATAGGCAAAGGCATCATTGGGATCCAGTTCTAAAACTTTATTATAATCGGCGATCGCTTCTTGATATTTGCCTTCTCCCTCTAAAGCGGTGCCGCGATTGAGGTAGGGATCGGGGGCATCGGGGGCAATGGCGATCGCTTGGTTAAAATCAGCGATCGCATCCTCTAATTTATTGAGACTGACTCTGGCATTGCCGCGATTACTCCAGACGGCGGGATTAGTGGGGAATTTGGCGACTAATTGGGTCCAATAGCTTTCGGCCTGGGCGTAATCCCCTTTTTCTGTGGCTTCTAGGGCTTTTTCGGCGATAACTTCCCCTTCTCTAATCTGTTCTTCGCTAATAGTCGGGCTATCGGCATAAGCCGCTATGGGTAGGGCAAAAAAGAGCAATAGACTCAATACACAAGCGGTGATCCAACGCATAATTACTTCATAATTTGTTACTTAATCTTTTCTCAATCTACCCTACTTAGGTGAACTCTGCCCTAGATAGTCTTGATAGCCTAGTCGTTGAAGATTGCTTTGTTTTTCGAGGACGGAATCGCTGAGGGATTGACGATAGGCGATAACTTGCTCTAAAAGATCAGCATTACCGATGGCGAGAATTTGAACCGCTAAAAGTCCGGCATTTTTGGCATTACCGATCGCCACCGTGGCCACGGGAATGCCTGCGGGCATCTGTACAATTGAATAGAGAGAGTCTAACCCTTGTAAAGTGCGCGTGACTACGGGAACTCCAATCACGGGTAAGGGGGTTAAAGATGCCACCATCCCGGGTAAATGGGCAGCCCCGCCGGCTCCAGCGATAATCACTTTTATTCCCCTTAAATGAGCGTTTTTGCCGTATTCAAACATTTTTTCGGGGGTACGATGGGCCGAGACAATGGTGACTTCGTGGCTAATCTGAAAAACCTCTAAAACTGCGATCGCTTCTTTCATGGTGGGTAAGTCGGAATCACTGCCCATAATTACACCCACTAGGGGCGCTGCTGTCACCATAACTGCTAGAAAATAATTTTGCTTTTTAATCTTATAGCAGGGTTTGTTATTTTGTCTTCAAACCCTACTGATCAGATTTCCCCTAAATTGCATCGGGATCGATGCCTAATTCTCGCAATTTTTGGGCTAATTTTTCCTTAGCTTGTCGTTCCCTTTCTTTTTCTAAAAGAGCCTGTTCTTTTGCCTGTCGTTGCTGTAATTCCGCTTCTTGAGGAGTGGGGACTAATTGACCATCGGCGGTAAAATAACGCAGTTTACGGTCAAATATCCCTAAATATAATCCTAACTGTTCACTCCAGAGATAACCCTGTTCATTGGGAGAAATGGCTTGATATTGTCCATCAATTAGTCTAAATCCTTGTAATTCTAAAGTATTAGGATCAAACCCAAAATAATTAGGAGTGCGAAAGGTATTCTGATAGAGAATTTTCTTGTTATTGCGGTCAATATTGGCCGTAGAATCGGAGAGAATCTCGACAATTACATCCGGATATTTCCCCTGTTCTCCCCAGACTACCCAACTTTTGCGGGGACGTTTTTCGGTATCTAAAACCACAAAAAAATCGGAACCACAGAAATCACGTTTTTTTAGTTGTTCCGCGTTGTAGTAGATGGTTAGATTTCCCGAAGCGTAGTAATCACTGCTCTTGCGCCATAATAGACTTGTTGCAAAATAAGAAAAAGCCGAATGAATTATTTTGTGAGAAGTTCAGCTTGCTTCTCCTTTTAATTAATGCTTATGCTGCCGCTAAATAAAAATTCCATAATCCACAAGCCGTTAAGATTAATTGATCATCAAAATTAGCTACACGATTCCTATAAATATCGGAAACTGCACGGTATCTTTTCACCCCAGAAAAAGGGTGGTGATTCGGTAGTAGTGATGGCGGCTTAATCCTTTGCTTTGCTGTGCATTGTAGTCATGGATAAAATACCAAAGGGTTCCCCAACGTGATTCTCCATTTTTTTAGAGAAAGATAGACTCTCTCTCACCAACCGAGAA
>NZ_JAPZQM010000648.1:0-1767 GCF_027530565.1 Microcystis sp. LE19-10.1B
AACCCTTATAGAGAAAGGCATTTAGCGATTTTTGTCAATTGTTTTTGCTCTAGAGCGAACTAATCAATTAAGTCTCTTGCCAGATAAGGATTTAGTCGATTTATGCCCCCCTATCGAACCATACCAAGTAACGAAGAACCACTTTTATTCCCTTCTCAGAATGGTTAAACAATAAAAACTATGACTCGCAATATTTTTAACGATAATATCTCCCCGCGCAACGAAGGCAATCCTAAACGCTCCAAATCTTCTGCAATGAAAAAACTTTTTGCCTATTCCTCCTTACTGGTTTTGGGTGCCGGGTTAGGCATCGGTGCCACCTACGCCTACAGCCAAAATCCTCTAGAATTAGCCCAAAATATTGCCACCGCTACCAATAATCCTCGCCCCTCCACACCAGCGGCAGCCGCTCCCTCGTCTCTGGTTATTCCTACCAATTTTGTCGCTTCTGTGGTGCAAGAAGTGGGGCCGGCGGTGGTAAGAATTAATGCTTCTAGGGAAGTCAATGGAGGCGGTGATTTTTCGGAATTTGCTAACGATCCTGTTTTCCGTCGCTTCTTCGGTTCCCAAATACCCGAGCGAGGAGAAAAACAAGTTCAAAGGGGTACAGGTTCGGGGTTTATTATCAGTAATGACGGTAAAATTATCACCAATGCTCACGTTGTCGAGGGAGCAGATAAGGTGACTGTCACCCTCAAAGATGGTCGCACTATTGATGGTAAAGTCTTAGGTAGTGATCCTTTAACTGATGTGGCAGTGGTACAGGTAGAAACGAGCAATTTACCCACGGTTAAATTAGGTAATTCTGATAGTTTACAGGTGGGAGAATGGGCGATCGCTATCGGTAATCCTTTGGGATTAGATAACACTGTCACCACGGGGATTATTAGTGCCAAGGAACGCAATGGCTCCCAAATTGGTGCTAGTGATAAACGGGTGGATTTCCTGCAAACCGATGCGGCAATTAACCCCGGAAATTCCGGCGGACCTTTGTTAAATGCTCGGGGAGAAGTCATCGGAGTTAACACTGCTATCATTCAGAATGCCCAGGGTTTAGGTTTTGCTATTCCGATTAAAACTGCCCAAAGAATCGCCGAACAATTAATCGCTACGGGTAAGGTGGAACATCCCTATCTCGGTGTTCAAATGGTACAGTTAACCCCGGAGGTAAAAGAACAATTAGCCGATAGTCCTATGGCTGATAATTGGACTATCCCCGATGATTCTGGTGTCTTGTTAGTGCGGGTGATGAGAGATTCTCCTGCCGCAGCAGCGGGATTGCGATCGGGTGATGTGTTAAAGTCTGTAGGTGGTAAGAATGTCACCGATCCCGATGCGGTTCAGGAAATTGTTGCTAACACTCAAATCGGCGATAATTTGCCCATAGAAATTAGCCGGGAAGGACAAAAAATTAATCTGAATATTCAAGTGGGTAGCTTGAATACTGCTAACAGAGCCTAGTCTGGAAGATAAGTGGTAAAAGACCTAAACTTTATAGAGAGCTTGTTAGTAAGCTCTCTATATTTCTGGTTTTACTTTTGGCTCTTGAATCAAATAATTATAGCATTTATCTTGATGGTGAGGTAAGTAGGTAGGCGTTAAAAATTATCAGACACCCCCCTTATCAAGGGGGATCCCCCCGCCTATCGGCACCCCCCTTATCAAGCTATCCCTTATAGGGATCTTTCTTAACAATTTTTGCAGTAAGCACTCCAACCCTTATCCTGACTTGATTTCAGTTTTTTCTTTGTCAGTAAGGGTGTCAAC
>NZ_JAPZQM010000007.1:0-2399 GCF_027530565.1 Microcystis sp. LE19-10.1B
AGAAAGGCATTTAGCGATTTTTGTCAATTGTTTTTTATCTAGAGCGAACTAATCAATTAAGTCTCTTGCCAGATAAGGATTTAGTCGATTTATGCCCCCCTATCGAACCATAACAAGTAACGAAGAGCCAGAAGTTGGGCAAAAGCTATCAATCGTCCCATAGTATTATTTATAGATGAAATTGACTCTTTACAAGACCAAACATTAATATCAGTTTTACGACAGTTAAGAGATGGTTTTCCTAAACGTCCAGAAAATTTTCCCTCATCAGTAGGATTAATTGGTTTACGAGATGTGAGAGATTATAAAGTAGCATCGGGAGGTAGTGATAGATTAAATACATCTAGTCCTTTTAATATAAAAGTTGCTTCTCTGACTATGAGAAATTTTAATCTTGCAGAAGTAGGAGAATTATATCAACAACATACAGCAGCAACAGGACAAATTTTCACACCAGAAGCTATCGAAACAGCGTTTGATTTAACTCAAGGACAACCTTGGTTAGTCAATGCTTTAGCTAAAGAAATTGTAGAAAAAATGGTAAAAGATAGAAACATTGCTATTACCAAAGAACACATTTTAACAGCCAAAAAAATATTAATTGCTCGTCAAGATACTCATTTAGATAGTTTAGCGGAAAAACTCAGGGAAAAACGAGTGAAAAATATTATTGAACCAATTTTAGCAGGGCAAACATTACCTGATACTTTAGCAGATGATAGGCAATATTTAATAGATTTAGGATTATTAAGACGTGATCCAAGGGGAGGATTAGTTATTTCTAACCCCATATATCGTGAAGTTATTCCCCGCGTTTTAGTCCAAGGAACTCAGGACAGTTTACCTTTAATTAGTCCTAGTTGGTTGACAGCAAAAGGTGAATTAAATATAGATGCTTTATTAACAGCATTTCTCAAGTTTTGGCGACAACAGGTCGAACCATTATTAAGTAGTGCTGCTTACCATGAAATTGCCCCCCATATTGTATTAATGGCTTTTTTACATCGTGTGGTTAATGGTGGGGGAGTTTTAGAAAGGGAATATGCAATTGGTAGCGATAGAATGGATTTATGTCTGCGTTATAAAGATGTAATTTTAGGGATTGAATTGAAAGTATGGCGGGATAAAAAGCGCGATCCTCAAGCTGATGGAATTGAACAATTAGAATCTTATTTAGGATGTTTGGGTTTAGATTTTGGTTGGTTATTTATCTTTGATAGGCGGAAAAATGCTTTACCTATGGAAGAAAGGTTATCAACTGAGGTGTTGGTGACGGAAAATCAATATAGAATTACTGTGATTCGGGCGTAAATGTTGATCTATTCCAACACCTTAACCCCAAAATCATCTACAATCAAAATTTCCAGTGAATCATAAAATCCTATGACTCGCTGGTTTAATAGCGAAGAACTCCGTAGGAATCGTCTTTTTTTGTCAATGTGAGGAAATGCGATAGCGCAAGCGCTGACTTGTCAGTTCGCTTCGCACCATCGCTATTTTATTCAAGATAATGGAATTTTAATGGTAAATAACCGTCGTTTTTACATTAATATCAACATTCAGTTTTTTCCGCAAAACATTGAAAATAGCAGTCAAATTATCCATCGTTGGATTACCCTTGGCTGATAACATCCGATGTAAACTTTTACTAGGTTTAGAAGTTTCAATTGCTAACTGTTCAAAACCTACTGTTGCATTGACAATATCTCTCAAAATCAGTCTTGCTGTTTCTGGTTCACCATTCAGGAAAAGAGAAATAGCTTCATCAAGTAAAGCTATCGCAAACTCAGAATCTCTTTGCACTCGTGCATTAACGGTTTCTTTAAAGTCTCTAGTTAGTGCCATAATAACTACCTTTTCTCTCTACTATCATTGTCAAATTTTTGCTCTTTGCTAATTTCTTTTTTTCGTCTTTTGTACTCTTGGTATAATTCTCTAGCACGATTAATATCAGATTGCTGATTTTTCTTTGTTCCCCCACCAAATAAAACTATAAGCTGTTTACCATCTTGAGCTAGATAAATTCGGTATCCTGGACCCCAATCAATCTTATATTCCCCAATTCCATCAAACCATTTAACATTTGATGTATTGCCTAATTCCAAACGAGACTTAGCAACTGTTACCTTCGCAGCTGCTTGGGTATCCAAGCTATTAAACCATTCTTGGTAAGGACTTGAACCATCTTCTTGAAGATATTCTTGAACTTTGATAATAGACATACTGCTATAGTAACTTATGTGTTACTCTAGGTCAAACAGTAGAACTCTTGCAAATTAATTATATGTTATAATGATGGGTTAACTAATTTTCCCCAAAAAATTAGTTAATCAGTACATTTGTCCTGAATGAAAACTTGAAGTTTAACTTTTAACTCAAAACTCTTTAGAGCTGCTTTA
>NZ_JAPZQM010000409.1:0-1263 GCF_027530565.1 Microcystis sp. LE19-10.1B
GGGAGCATCTCACTTATGCAATGAGTATTAATACTTATAGCAGTCAAAAACTAGAAAATCTTCAACTTGATCACAAAGAGAAATGAGATTATAATAGTTATAACTTACAATTCAGAATAGCTCTCGATGGGAGGAATAATTCAATGTTATCAGAAAATGAAAAAAGAATTAAAGAGTTATGTCAAGAGTTAGGGCAATGTCTCTATGAGCAATCCCAAATTAAGAAATTTAATAACTTGGGAGAGATAGAGGAGACAGTCAGAGATTTAATGATTCATTATGTTAACCCAGAAATCGGTATTTTTTTGTCAAAACAAGCACAGAAGAAACTGCCGGTCGGACGAGAAAAGTGAAAAGTATTTTGGGGGAATTACCAATTACAGAAAAACAAGCGAAAAAATTAGAAATAAAGTCTCGGACTCAGATGAGTCCAATGTTAGAGAAGAACTGTTTGCTATTAAGTGGCGATGAATCCTACGAAAAATCGGCGCAGAAAATCAAATCATTGACAGGGATTGCTGTTTCTCACAGTACCCAACAACGCCTCGTACATCGATAGGCTTTTGAAGAATTACCGTCTAACCCAGAAGTGGCAGTGGAAGAAATGAGCCTAGATGGCGGTAAGGTACGACTAAGAACTGCCAAGGGAAAAGCCTTAATTTGGCGTGATTATAAAGCAGTGAGTTTTCATCAACTGGGGGTAGCGGCTTTTTTTCAAGATAACTCAGCTTTATTAGATTTGGTTAATTCTCAAGTTTTGGCCAAGCCTTTAATTTGTTTAGGAGATGGACATGATGGTATCTGGAATTTATTTCGTGAGATCGGAGAGAAACAGGAAAGAATTGAAATATTGGATTGGTATCATTTAATCGAAAACCTCTATAAAGTTGGCGGGTCATTCCAGCGAATTGAGGAGGTAAAATGTTTTCTATGGAAGGGGGACGTGGACGCCGCTATCTCTTGTTGTGAAGGATGGTCAGAGCCGCAAGTTGAGAATTTTATTACTTATTTAAACAAGCATAAACATCGAATTGTCAATTATGGTTATTTGCAGGCAGAGGGGATTTCCATTGGCTCTGGCTCCGTCGAATCAAAAATTAAACAAATTGCTCATCGTCTTAAAATTACTGGTGCAAGTTGGCAATCTTGTAATGTACCGCAAGTCCTTCGTCATCGCTGTGCTTATCTAAATGGTTGCCTTTTTTAACTTTTTTATTGATCTCATTAAGCATTTCTACTTATTGCAAAGGTGAGATGCTCCCC
>NZ_JAPZQM010000699.1:0-2321 GCF_027530565.1 Microcystis sp. LE19-10.1B
CTAAATCCTTATCTGGCAAGAGACTTAATTGATTAGTTCGCTCTAGATAAAAACAATTGACAAAAATCGCTAAATGCCTTTCTCTATAAGGGTTCCATCCCTTATAACCCCCGTCCATTGCATAACACAAACCGAAGAGCCCAAGATTACCTAATCAATGATCACTAAGTAGGTAGGCGTTAAAAATTATCAGATGCCCCCCTTATCAAGGGGAGATCCCCCCGCCTATCGGCACCCCCCTTATCAAGGGGAGATCCCCCCGCCTATCGGCACCCCCCTTATCAAGGGGGGCAGGGGGGATCGAACCTAAAATCCATTTTTAATTTAATTATAACCAGCTACTTAATTTTTAGGGAAGACGACGAGGATTCATGGTTTCTCCTGGGGTAATTTCTGCACTTTTAGAGTGGAGTAAGCGAGTTTGTTCGAGGATAGTTTCTAAGTCTTCATCTGAGAATTCTTGTACATAGTTTAATTTGACTTCTTCCAGGAAGATAATTAATAACATCTCGATTCTTTCTAGACTGTGACGGGATTGTAATTCCCCGGCGAGAGATTGCCCGAAACGCTGGACTAATTGCTGAACTAAACGCTCAAAAACTTCGTCTTCCTGGGTAATCTTTTCAGCTATATTAACAAAGGATTGATACAATTGACTAGATAAGCGATTGCTCAAGTCAGTTTTTAACCCTTTCATGCCGGGTAATCGCAATAAGCTCTGATAAGCGGGAGTTTGACTGAGAATTTTCTCGATATTGTATTTAATTAAAGCTTCTGCTTCTGGTTTAACTTGCGGTAAAACCTTGTCAACGGTGCTATTAACTACTAACCGAAAAATTTCAATAACTTCATTAGTATCATTGAGATTATTATAGCCACCATTAAGGGATCGATTGAGAAAATTTTTCACTTGTCCCCGTCGAATATATTCCTGAATTTTATTAATTATTCTCAGGACAATTATCTCAGTAATATCTTTAGAAATTAGCGCAACTAAGCCTTTAATTGCCTGTTCTTTAATCAACCTTAAGTTAATAATTTTAACTTGATCTAGGCGAATAACGGTAGGAATAAATCGCAACCATCTCCAGATAGGAATAAACAGAAAAATATCGTACCATCGCCATAACATAGCCTCGCGCCAACGCAGGCCTTTATGAGTGCGAGCAATCCACCAAGTTCTCAGCATAAATTCCCAGAAAAAGATGGTACCAAATAAAAAATCGATCGCCTCAAAGTTATCTATCGGTCTCCCATCTTCTCCCAGGGGACGAAAATAATTAGTTTCTATTAAAGGTTGAATTTCTTGATTAAAAAACTTCAACTCTTTTTCCCAGCCATTTTGAATGAGATAATCCCAAGTCCAAAACTTCTGAAAGGCTGCTTTTGCGGAAACATTTTCTGTTTTAAAAACCCGCAAGCGCATTTTATTTTTAATCTTCTCTAAAGTCCCAGTTTTCTCCGCCAAGGCAAAGGGATTATTATCAATCATATTGACACTTTTTTGGCGCAAATTGTCTAAAATTTTCTCGATATCTTGGCGATATTCTTGCAGATTAAACTCTGGGTTAAAGAGCTTTTGATTAATTAGTTGATTAAGTTTATTAACCGTCTCTAAATATTCACTGGTACTGCGATAGGGTTTAATTCCTTTCACCACATCATACTTAGCGATTCCTTTAACAAAGGGAATTTCTAGGGGTTTATCGGGAGGTATTTGTAATTCTTGAAAGGAAATCAGCCCGAGTTTTATTGGTTCATTAAATCTTAATAAGGTTATTTGCAAGCGTCCCTGTAACCAAAAATCTCGCAGGGGAATATAGGTTAAATCGAAAATAACCAGAATATAATTACATAACACCAATAGGGCCATGCAAGTCTCAAAGAGATTGCGCGGGGAAAAACGACGGTTTCTGCTCACGGGGTTTTTAGTCAAAGTCATTAGCCTAGAAAGCACACTTTGACCATGGTAAACCGAAACGCCTAATTTTTGGGACCCAAAGCGATAGAAGTAGTGAAAAAAGAGCGGTTAAACTTGGTTCTGCCTCAGTAATTAATAGATGTAGTCTTCTATTCTGTGATAGCATCCTAGCAGATTCAGTTAAGTAGTTAAGTAGCTGGTTATAATTAAATTAAAAATGGATTTTAGGTTCGATCCCCCCTGCCCCTAGTGCTGTTTCATTTAAATTAAGTATAGCTGATTTTGAGTCAATAAATTTGACCGAAGATTCTCAAGTTTATCTTGTTCTAACCAAAAGAGTTAGTCACAATAACTAATCTTTAATCCTCTGCCAAATTTATTATGAATAAATTGATAAAGC
>NZ_JAPZQM010000378.1:0-5251 GCF_027530565.1 Microcystis sp. LE19-10.1B
TGAGAGAATGAACGGTCATTTTCTGACTCTACTTGAGGGGATTATTACTAATCCGAGTGAGAGAGTTTCTCAATTACCTTTGTTAACTAAAGTTGAACAACAACAGTTATTAATTGACTGGAATAATACTGAGGTAGATTACCCTGCTAATAAGTGTATTCATCAATTGTTTGAGGAGCAAGTTGAACGGACTCCTAATGCTGTAGCAGTAACTTATGAAAATGAATCCTTAACTTATCGAGAATTAAATAATCGTGCTAATCAATTAGCTCATTATTTGCGGAAATTAGGCGTAAAAGCTGATACTTTAGTCGGTATTTCCCTTGAGCGGTCCTTAGAGATGATGGTGGGATTATTAGGTATTCTCAAGGCAGGTGGTGCTTATGTACCTCTTGACCCAGATTATCCCCAAGAACGCCTGAGCTTCATGTTAGAAGACTCTCAGGTAAAAGTGTTAGTAACTCAAGCAAAATTAGTCAAGTCTATTCCTGAACATCAAGCACAACTTATCTGTTTAGATACAGAATGGGAAAAAATCGCTCAAAATATCACCTCAAACCCCGAAAGCGTAGCAAAACCAGAGAATTTAATCTATATTATCTATACATCCGGTTCCACAGGGAAACCGAAAGGCGTTTTAGTCAATCACTCCAATGTCGTGCGATTATTTGCCGCTACAGATGCTTGGTATAATTTCAATAGTCAAGATGTCTGGAGTCTATTTCATTCCTACGCTTTTGACTTTTCGGTGTGGGAAATGTGGGGAGCTTTGTTATATGGTGGACGCTTGGTAGTTGTCCCCTACTTAGTGACCCGTTCTCCCGAAGCATTTTATCAGCTATTGTATCAAGAAAAAGTCACAATTCTCAATCAAACTCCTACCGCTTTCCGTCAGTTAATTCAAGCTGAAGAATCCTTAAAAGGAAGTTTTCCCTTATCAAGGGGGGATCGTTCATCGACAACAGATAACGATTTAAGCTTACGTTTAGTTATTTTTGGAGGAGAAGCTTTAGAAATTAACAGCTTACAACCTTGGTTTCAGCGCCATGGCGACCAATGCCCCCAATTAGTTAATATGTACGGAATTACAGAAACTACCGTTCATGTGACCTATCGACCATTAAGTATGAACGACTTGGATAGTACAGCTAGTGTGATTGGTCGTCCCATTCCCGACTTACAGGTGTATTTACTAGACCAACATTTACAACTTGTACCGGTTGGTGTACCCGGGGAGATGTATGTGGGAGGTGCAGGAGTAACAAAAGGTTATCTCAATCGTCCTGAATTAACAACAGAAAGGTTTATTCCTAGTCCTTTTGAGAAGGATGAAGTGATCCCCCCAACCCCCCTTAATAAGGGGGGCAATGAGCCGTCAAAATTATATAAAACGGGAGATTTAGCCCGTTATTTACCCGATGGTAATATTGAATATTTAGGACGCATTGACAATCAAGTTAAGATTCGGGGTTTTCGGATTGAGTTGGGGGAAATCGAAGCATTATTAGCATCTCATCCCCAGATTTGGGAAACAGTAGTAATAGTGAGGGATGATGCAACAGGAGATAAGCGTCTTGTGGCCTACATTGTGCCACAATCGGAAAAAACGATTACCATTAACGAAATACGGCAATTCCTGAAAGCTCAATTACCTGGTTACATGATACCTAATGCTTTCGTTATTTTAGATGCCTTACCCCTTACTGCTAATGGAAAAATAGATAGTCGAGCTTTACCCCCACCAGAATCTAGTAGTGAACCATCAGACAAATATGTTGCTCCGCGTACCCCAATTGAGGATATATTAGTAACTGTTTGGTCAGAAGTGCTAAAAGTTGAAAAAGTGGGTATAAATGATAACTTCTTTGAACTGGGAGGCCATTCCCTACTAGCCACTAAATTAGTAGCACAGATACGCGATCGCTTGAAAGTTGAACTTCCCCTACGTCAGTTATTCAACTCGGCCACACTAGCAGAATTAGCCCAAGGGATTGAACAGTTAAAACAGCAAAAATCCGATACCATCGTTCCAGCAATTTTACCAAGAAAAAGAAAATGAATTTTGAAGAATTACCCCTATCTTATGCCCAACAGCGTTTATGGTTCTTAGATCAATTAGAACCAAATAGTCCCTTTTATAATATTTCCCTGGCCTTGCATTTAGCAGGAAATCTCCAGGTAGATGTCCTCGAAAAAAGCCTACAAGAAATTATTCAGCGCCATGAGTCCCTCCGCACAAATTTCGCCACTATTGAGGGAAATCCTGTACAAATAATCAAACCAGAAAGTAATTGGCAATTAACGCTTGTCAATGGGAAAGACAGCCCAAAATGTCGAGAAGAGCAGGAAATAAAAAAATGGCTAGAAATTCACAGCCATCAACCTTTTGATTTAGCCAATGACTCCCTAATTAGAGCCACCCTACTCAAGTTATCAGACACAGAACATTTTTTGCTGATTTGTCTGCACCATATTGTCTCTGATGGTTGGTCAATGGGGGTATTTATTGAGGAATTGACAACCCTTTATAATGCCTATACTAAAGGTTTAGAACCTCTTTTACAAGAGTTACCAATCCAGTACGCAGATTTTGCAATTTGGCAAAGGGAATATTTACAGGGAGAAATCCGAGAAAATCAGTTAAATTACTGGCAAAAACAGTTAGCAGCCGCACCCGCTTTATTACATCTACCTACGGATTATCCCCGTCCTCTACAACAAAGTTTTCAGGGAGATCGGATAAAATGTAACCTTTCTCCAGAACTTAGTCAAGGGTTAAATAAGCTGAGTCGGGAAAAAGGTGTCACCTTATTTATGACCCTGTTAACCGCATTTCAGACTCTACTCTATCGTTACACAGGACAAACAGACATTTTAGTCGGTACTCCCATCGCTAACCGTACTCGTAGTGAATTAGCTGGGTTAATCGGCTTTTTTGTCAATACCTTAGTCTTAAGAACAGATTTAGCCAGAAATCCCAGTTTTAGCGAGTTATTAAAACAGGTACGAGAAACAGCAACGGATGCTTACGACCATCAAGATTTACCTTTTGAGATGTTAGTAGAGTCCCTACAACCTGAAAGAAATATGAGTTATACTCCTTTATTTCAGGTGATGTTTGGTTTAGATAATGAAATTGTAGATAGTATAGATTTAGAAGGAATAAAAGCCACTCGTCAGCCTTTAGAATTTAAGACATCTAAGTTCGATTTAAGTTTATCTATACAGGTAAAAGAAGCCGGATTAACTGCGATTTGGGAATATAATACAGATCTGTTTGACAAAAGTACAATTGAGCGATTATCAGGGCATTTTGTTAACCTATTAACTGGGATTATTGCTAATCCAGAACAAACCGTTAGCCAATTACCATTACTGACAGAAAGTGAGCGCAATCAGTTATTATTTGATTGGAATCAGACTGAAATTGACTACAAAAATGATTTGTGTCTGCATCAGTTGTTTGAACAACAAGTAAAACAGAATCCACAGGCGATCGCTGTTAAATTAGAAGATGAATTTTTAACCTACGAGGAGTTAAACTGTAAGGCTAATCAGTTAGCCCATTACCTACAATCTTTAGGGGTAAAATCCGATAGTTTAGTCGGGATTTTTGTTGAACGTTCCCTAGACATGATTATCGGAATACTGGGAATACTTAAAGCTGGGGGAGCTTACGTTCCTTTAGATATTAATTATCCCCAAGAGCGAATTACCTATCTTATTGAAGATACTCAACTTAGTATTGTGTTGACGCAATCTAAATTTATTGAGCAACTTCCCAAATTTATACCGAACACTATCTGTTTAGATCAAGACTGGTCAATAATCGCCAAACAGAGTACAGTTAGCCCTCTGGTAGAAGTTGATCAGCACAATTTAGCCTATATTATCTACACCTCTGGCTCCACAGGTCAACCCAAAGGGGTAATGATTGAACATCGCTCAGTAGTCAACTATATACTGACTACTATTCTAGAGTATGGTATTACCTCAGAGGATCAAATTCTGCAATTTTCTTCTATCTGCTTTGATGCTTCCGTTCAAGAAATCTTTGTTAGTTTGTTATCGGGTGCGACCTTGGTATTGCGAACAGAAGAGATGTTGCGCTCTAGTGAGGATTTTTGGCAATGTTGTCAAAAATGGCAATTAACAGTTTTGGGGATTCCTACGGCTTATTGGCATCAATTAGCCTCTGAATTAACCCCTGATACCCTGCCAATTCTCTCAAAGATTAAACTAATTGTCATTGGTGGGGAAGCCATTCAACCGGCAAAAGTCCAGCAATGGCAAACAGTTACGGGTCAATATTCCCCTCTTCCTCGACTATTAAATGGTTACGGACCAACAGAAGCAACCATTGCGGCGACTCTCTCCGAATTTACTTCACCAACTATAACCAATATTCCCATTGGGCGACCCATCAGTAATACTCAGGTTTATATTCTCGATGCTTTCTTACAACCTGTTCCTGTGGGGGTAGCTGGAGAATTACATATTGGTGGTATGGGATTAGCGCGGGGTTATTTTAATCGTCCAGAGTTAACACAAGAGAAATTTATCCCTAATTCTTTTGAGAAGGATGAAGTGATCCCCCCAACCCCCCTTAATAAGGGGGGCAATGAGCCGTCAAAATTATATAAAACGGGAGATTTATGTCGGTATTTACCCGACGGTAATATTGAGTATTTAGGACGGATTGACAATCAAGTAAAAATTCGGGGTTTTCGCATTGAATTCGGAGAAATTGAAACCGTTCTTAGTCAGCACAATGCAGTAAAAACGGCTGTTATTATTGCCCAAGAAGATGAGACAAATCAGAAACGTTTAGTCGCCTATATTATTCCCCAAGTAGAGATTATTTCCCCCCAAAAAGAGAAAAATTCACTTAATGTTACTGAACTGCGGCAATTCCTGAAAGCTAAGTTACCAGAGTATATGATTCCTAGTGCCTTTGTCATTTTGGAATCTCTACCCTTAACGCCTAATGGTAAGACTGATTACCGTGCTTTACCGGCTCCCGAATTCCAAAGCCAAGAGCAGTATATCGCGCCGCGTAACCCCATTGAGGAGATATTATCCTCGATTTGGGCAAAAGTGCTAAAAGTTGCACAGGTGGGGATTCACGACAACTTCTTTGAGTTGGGTGGACATTCATTATTAGCAACGCAACTAATTTCGCGCATCCGTGAGGCTTTTCAGGTAGAAATGCCCTTACGCGAGTTATTTGTTGCACCGACAATCGCCGAAT
>NZ_JAPZQM010000538.1:0-1801 GCF_027530565.1 Microcystis sp. LE19-10.1B
TACCAAGCGGCTAAATCGGGACAGGGTGCAAAGGTTAGAAAGTTGCAACGTCTATTAGTGAAATCATACTACGCTCGTCTATTAGCAGTTCGCAAAGTAACCCAAGATAATCAAGGAAAGAAAACAGCAGGAGTCGATGGAATGATAGCAGTATCCCCAGAACAAAGGCTAAATCTAACCGAAGAAATCAAAGGAACACTTAAAGCAAAACCGTTAAGAAGGGTGTGGATTCCTAAACCGGGTAGGGATGAAAAACGCCCTCTAGGAATACCAACCATCAAAGATAGAGCAAGACAAGCGTTGATTAAATCGGCACTCGAACCAGAATGGGAGTCAAAGATGGAAGGAACCAGCTACGGTTTCCGACCCGGAAGGTCTGCCCATGACGCAATATCAAGGATATACCTTAGCATTAATAAAAGTAGCTACTTTGTATTAGATGCTGATATTGCCAAGTGTTTTGACCGAATTAATCACGACTTTTTACTGTCTAAAATTCACTGTCCAAGCTCCCTGAAAAGAGATATTAAACAATGGCTCAAAGCAGGAGTATTGGACAACGGCGTATTTGAAGAAACAGAAACAGGGACACCTCAAGGAGGGGTAATAAGTCCACTACTAGCCAACATCGCACTGGATGGAATGGCAAGATTAATTGAAATACTATTCCCCAAAAAGAATAAGATAAATCAAGCTGTTTTAATAAGATATGCCGATGATTTTGTAGTGATTTCACCATCACTCGAAATCATTGAACAGTGCCAAACTGCCATTTCTGAATGGCTAAAGCCTATTGGATTAGAACTCAAACCAGAAAAAACCAGAGTGTGTCACACACTCAAACCCATTGAATATAATGGGAAAACGGAAGAACCCGGTTTTGACTTTCTAGGATTCAATATCAGACAATACCCAGCCGGAAAATACAAAGCAGGTAAAATAACGAAAGGAATACCTAAAACATTCCTAACCCACATTAAACCTAGCCAAAAAGCAGTTAAAGCCCACACAGAAGCGATAAAAGGTGTAATCAAAAAACACAAAACAGCACCTCAATCAGCCCTGATTAGACAATTAAACCCAATCATTAGAGGATGGGCAAACTACTATTCAGGAGTAGTATCCACAGATACCTTCAATAAACTAGACTACACAATCTGGTTAATGTTAAGGGCATGGACAGTATCAAGATGTGGTAAAGCGAACTACAAAAAGCTGAGTAAATATTTTGGACCGGGTACAGTCAAACTCAGCAATGGGAAAGAAAGACACGAATCTTGGTTATTTCAAACCAAAGATGGTGTCCATTTATGGAAACATAATTGGACAGCAATTGTCAGACATACCCTAGTACGCGCCGACGCTTCACCCTACGACGGAAATTGGACTTACTGGGCGACCAGACGAGGACAAGCAATTGACACACCTACAAGAGTAGCCAAACTACTTAAGAAGCAACAAGGCAAGTGTAGCCGATGTGGGCAGTATTTTACCCCATCGGATTTAATTGAAGTTGACCACATTCACCCAATAAGCTTAGGCGGAAAGGATGAATATAAAAACCTTCAATTACTACACCGCCACTGTCACGATGATAAATCGGCATCTGATGGAAGCCTAAAATCATCTAATTCGACATCACCCGATGTTAATGCAGATAATACAAGGTCAACAAAAAGATGTCAAGTTGTATCCTTAACAAGGGAACCGTCAAACTAGGAGCCGTGTGAGGTGAAAGTCTCATGCACGGTTCTGAATGGGAGGGGAGGTCGGTGACGATTTTCTCGACCCCTAATAGTAT
>NZ_JAPZQM010000529.1:0-1470 GCF_027530565.1 Microcystis sp. LE19-10.1B
AATAGCGACTCTTGTTCGGGTGTGGGGTAAAATCGGAACGAGTAGGCTTTTTCCATGTCTCACATTTTAGCATATATTTCGTAAACGATGCTCATATTTAACAGTAAAGCCGTCGTAGAACGACGGGGTTTCAGACCCAAAATTTTCGATGATTGGTGATGCGGGTTGTTGTTGATACCTTGGAGAAGTCAGACCTTACACTTCATCAGGGTTAATGCCAAGCAATCTGAGCCTTTCAGCGAGCCGGATGGCTTTTTGTTCAGCCTCTTGTTTAGCCAAGCGTTCTTGAGCAGCGATCGCCTCAGCCTCTTGTTTCGCCAGCCGTTCTTGATCAGCGATCGCCTCTGCGTTCATCGCTCTTTCCTCAGCCGTTAGATAGCGATTTCCCGACTGGTCATACCAGTATAACCATTCCCGATACCAAGCAATATGTTCTCCTTTCTCGTAACCCAGTGCCAAGCCAATTTCTGGCAACCAAACTCGATTATTCTCACTTTCTAAAAGTTCATATTTTCCTGATATTAATTTATATACTTCTAATCGTTGTCGCTTTTTAAATCTTCCTCTTCTGCCACTGAAAGGATTGTAAATTACATAATACAGAATCCCCAGGCTTTGGTAATTTAAGAATTTCTCCTCATATTCACCATTATACTTCTCGGAAATTACCTCTAAAAACAAAATCGGCAAGATATATTTTTCCCCCCACAAAACATAGCTTAACCGACCTCTTTCTCCCGTATCATGGTTGACTCCAACTGCTAAGAAACCATCGGGGACAAAAGCTGATTCGTCTGGATTATAATAAACAGCCATATCTACCCCAAAATACCAATCATCTCGACCAGACCAAATTAAGGCTAATAAATTTAGCAGCAGATTGGGAAGATCATTCTGTAACTGATTGTCCACTGGAGTTTCATCGGAAGAGGGCAATTCTTCGGCGCTGGGAAGAGGGCGATTTTTGTTATAGGTGAGGTTAACCATAGCTCCTGCAAGCGTGGTGTTTGATTACTGCTAATTCTAACAGAAAATTACGGTTTTAGATTTCGTTGTTTTTCTGCGATTTCTAAAAGCACTTGCTCAAGACTTGGCTCAAGGCTTTCTTTAATGTCATCAACCTCGTGTTTATGATGGGGGAAAGTGGCAATTTCAACATGATGGGGTGCATTATCATAACGGAAGATCATAACTTGAGCTTCGTTCATGTAATGATAGCGATATTTTATCTTTGGTTTTGTGTCAGTATTTTTAACTTCAACAAAGTCTAAGCGATGATTATTTTCAAAAATAATTGAACCATTAATATAGCCTTGACTTGCGTTATAAATTTTGGCTCTTCGTTACTTGTTATGGTTCGATAGGGGGGCATAAATCGACTAAATCCTTATCTGGCAAGAGACTTAATTGATTAGTTCGCTCTAGATAAAAAACAATTGACAAAAATCGCTAAATGCCTTTCTATATAAG
>NZ_JAPZQM010000622.1:0-2005 GCF_027530565.1 Microcystis sp. LE19-10.1B
CAAGTTTCATGGGGAAATGACTGCGGAAAGAGGGTTAAAAGCTGCCTTTAATCTCAGTTGGGAGGAGTTGCATAGCGAACCAGAAGCGCAAATTTTGGCACTTTACCTCAGTTTATTCGCTCTTGCGCCCTTTCCCAAGGGAATGATTCTGGATTTATTTCCCGATGAAGATGGGGATACAGTGGAGGAATGGTTAACCGATAGTTTAGTTCACCTGAGTTTAGTTCAGGATAATCGTGATGGTTGGTATGAAATTCATCCCCTGTTGCGTCGCTACTTTCGGGATAAGTTAGAAGCATCACCCCACGCAGAACCAGCAAAACGCCGTTATTGTGGGATTATGGCCAAAAAATCGGCAGAAATGCCACAGGATACGACTGTAGAAATCGTTGAAGAATTTAAACCTTTCCTTCTCCATCTACAAGCATCTGTCGGGGAATATCCCCAATATATCGCTGATGAGGATTTATTATGGTCTTATACGGGTTTAGCTTGGTATTATAACGGACAAGGATTGTATGCTATTGCTGAACCTTACTGTCAAGCTTGTTTAACCGCAACTCGAACCCACTTAGGAGACAATCATCCCCATGTGGCAACTTCCCTCAACAATTTAGCATACTTGTACTATTCCCAAGGCAGGTACACAGAAGCAGAACCTCTCTATCTAGAAGCATTAGATTTGAGAAAACAACTCTTAGGAGACAATCATCCCGATGTGGCAACTTCCCTCAACAATTTAGCAGCATTGTACGATTCCCAAGGCAGGTACACAGAAGCGGAACCTCTCTATCTAGAAGCGATTAATATTGCTACCCAAGGATTAGGGGAAAATCATCCCCATACCCAAACCTTTTATCAGAATTATCTGAGGATGTTATCCCAATTACCCGAAGCAGAATTAAGACAACGGTTTCCCGATGAGGTGGTGGAGATGTTGAAACCAAAACCCCCTCATCCCTGAAAACAGTCTTAACTGTGATTGGAATGTTGAATGATGAACTATGACTAGGGAGCTAGTTAAGAGTAGATTAGAGATGAAGATTGATTGAATGAACTAATCATAGTTAAGACCATTGGAAAATAGGGTTCGTAGGCGCACGGATTTTCCATTATGAATATAGTATCATGTCAAGTCGCCTTTGTCAAGAGAAAAATTGACAACATACAGACAAACGTTATTGTAGGGGTAATTCATGCATAACCCCTACACCTATTAACTAGTCCAGTAACCCACCACCATCGACAGTGGTTGATGTAATCATCTGATGGACTATGACTAGGGAGCTAGTTAAGAGTGGATTAGAGATGAAGATTGATTGAATAAACCAATCATAGTTAAGACCGTTGGAAAAGAGGGTTTGTAGGCGCACGGATTTTCCATTATGAATATAGTATCATGTCAAGTCGCCTTTGTCAAGAGAAAATTTGACAACATCCAGACAAACGTTATTGTAGGGGTAATTCATGAATTACCCCTACACCTATTACCTAGTCCAGTAACGCACCACCATCGACAGTGGTTGGAATGATTGAATGATGAACTATAATTGAATTAATCACTGATGACTGATAACTGATTAGCAAGGAATAAAACCATGAATACTAAAGAGAGACTATTACAAGAGATTGAACAAGCGCCGGATTCTTTAATAGAAGAAACTTTAAACTTCCTCCTTTCAGCACAAGCTAGTTATGCTAAATCTGAAAGTAATGTAGGGGAGGCAATATTAAAGCTTCTGGAAGAGATACCATTAGACAATGACGACTTAGAAAAGTTGCCTATAGATCTTGCTAATCAGCATGATCATTATCTTTATGGAGTTCCCAAATCCTAAGCAAAGCCGAAACTAAAGTTTATAGCATCATAGCAATGAAAACCATCTTTGCAGACACATTTTATTGGGTTGCTCTCATTAACAATCGTGATGATTGGCATGAGAAAGCTATAGAAATGACAAGGAAACTCCAGCAGGTAACAATAGTGACAACCGATGAAGTCTTT
>NZ_JAPZQM010000418.1:0-6235 GCF_027530565.1 Microcystis sp. LE19-10.1B
CCTTATATAGAAAAGCATTTAGCGATTTTTGTCAATTGTTTTTGCTCTAGAGCGAACTAATCAATTAAGTCTCTTGCCAGATAAGGATTTAGTCGATTTATGCCCCCCTATCGAACCATACCAAGTAACGAAGAACCTGATATTCTTCTAGTGCCGTTTGTAACGCCTTACATAGAGTAGCTATAGCTAATATAGCCATCGTGATTATAACAAAAAGAACCACTAGAGGAATAGGTGTCTGCCCAGCAAATACCCACGCAAGTAAACTAGCGACAAAACCCAGGAATCCCAGCACCAATGACTGAATTCCTAAAAAACTAGACCAAATTAACCCCCAAAAGTTATTTTTCATGTTTGTTCAAAACTCAAGAGACCGGTAATTAGCCAGTCTCTCAAGTCTTATCTATCTATTCTACTCGATTCCTTCGATGCGGTCCTCCACTTCTTGATAAAGTTCCTGTAAGCGGTCTAAATTCTCTTGAGAAGTTTCCCAGTAACCGCGACCATTAACTTCTAGCAGGGTTCCCACCATCTTGCGGAAAGAATTAGGATTGAGATTCATCAGACGCTGACACATTTCCTCATCTTGAATAAAAGTGGTGTTGACATCTTCATAAACCCAATTATCCACCGCGTCAGCAGTTGCAGACCAACCCATGGTATTAACCAAACGCTTCGATAATTCTCGGACTCCTTCGTAACCGTGACTTAACATTCCCTCGTACCATTTGGGATTGAGTAACTTGGTGCGGGTATCCAAGCGCACGGTTTCCGATAAAGTACGCACCTGAGCATTAGCGGTGGTAGTATCGGCAATATAGGCCGCCGGTTTTTTGCCATCATCGCGTAAACTAGCCACAACTTTTGTCGGGTCCGAGTCGAAATAGTGGGAAACATCGGTTAAACTAATCTCGCTAGAATCCAAGTTTTGGAAAGTTGCCTCCGCAGTTTTTAAGGATGCTTCAAACAACTGACGATTATCGGCCATCATACCCGGATTATCCGAGTCGAAAGCAAAACCCTTGCGGTTGAGATACATATTCTGTAACTCTTTTTCATCTTCCCAACTGCTATTTTCCACCGCGAGATTGATGTTAGAAGAATAGGAACCGGAAGCATTAGAAAAGATGCGGGTGGCTGCCTGTCGAACCGTTAAACCCATTTCTTTTGCTTGTTCAATAGCGTGTTTACGGACATAATTCATCTCTATCGGTTCGTTTGCTTCCGCGGCCATTTTTACCCCTTGGTCAAGCAAGTTCATCTGATTGATAAATAAATCCCGGAAGACACCAGAACAGTTGACCACCACATCAATGCGCGGTCTTCCTAATTCCTCTAGGGGAATCAATTCCAATTTATTCACCCGTCCCAAAGCATCGGGAACAGGACGAACCCCCACCATCCAGAGAATTTGTGCTAGGGATTCCCCATAAGTTTTGATATTATCAGTTCCCCAGAGAACACAAGCGATGGTTTCAGGATATTTACCGCCATTATCCAGTTTTTGCCGCTCTAACAGACGATCCACCACGATTTTAGCCGATTTTACCGCCGCTAGGGTCGGGATAGACTGGGGGTCTAAAGCGTGGATATTTTTACCCGTCGGTAAAACTCCGGGGTTACGGATGGGGTCGCCACCGGGACCGGGAAGAACGTATTCCCCTTCCAATGCTTTTAATAGCGCCCCTAATTCATTATCGGCACAAACCTGTTCTAAACAGAATTCTAGGTATTCAAACAGGGGTTTTAACGCCACCGGATCAACCTGTGGATAACCCATCTCCTGCAAAGTTTCCAGCCAAGGCGATTTCTTGCCTATATTCAAGAAATTCAGCTTAGAAAGCATCGATACTCGACCTTCTGCGTCGGTTTGGGACTTGACTAAAGTTGCGACGGCAGCGCGAGTCGCTAGGGTGATGTTTTGCAGTAATTCCACATCCTCTAACACCCCTCGATCGCTATTGCGATAAACTTCCTCTAGATCCCGGCCGATGCTGTTGGCAATAATTCGGGGTAAGGAAAGTAAATCGTCCTCTTCCCGGTCTAAACTGGCAATATTGACCAAAGTTGCCACCGCTTCGAGCGCCGAGGGGGGTTTCCCAATAACGTGAAGTCCGCAGGGAAGTAAGCGCGATTCAATTTCCATCAGTTTACGATAGACCGAACCGACGATATTATCCCGTTCCTCTTGACTGAGATGGGCAGTGTCACCATCAGGTAAACTTATATCTTTGTCGAGATTGACTAATAAACATTTATCGACAATGGTATTGACAATTTGCACCCCACGCCCACTATCTTTCAGGGTTTGGTAGGAACCGATCAACTCGCTTAGTTCTTTTAACCCTTTGTAGAGTCCGGCATTTTCTGCGGGGGGAGTGAGATAGGAGATGGTTTCCGCATAACTGCGACGTTTAGCGATCGTCGCTTCGCTGGGGTTATTAGCGGCATAATAGTAGAGGTTGGGAATCATCCCGATGAGGTTATCGGGGTAGCATTCCCCAGACATTCCCATCTGTTTCCCCGGCATAAATTCTAGGGAACCGTGGGTGCCAAAATGAAGAACCGCGTCTGCTTTCCAGACTTGATTGAGATAGGTGTAGTAGGCTGCAAAACCGTGGTGGGGACTAGCAGAACGAGAAAATAGCAGACGCATGGGATCCCCTTCATAACCGAAGGTGGGTTGAACCCCAATAAAAACATTACCGAACTCTTTCCCGTAGATTAATAGATTTTGTCCATCACTGTTGAGGTGTCCCGGTGGTGGTCCCCAATTTTCCTCTAAACGGACGGAATAGGGGGTTAAACGTTCGTATTCCGGTACGGACATCCGATAGGCGATATTTAGCTCCGGACTATGGTATTGTGCGGTGGCATCATGGATTACCGCTTCCATCAGTTCCCGGGGAGATGCGGGTAAGTCCTGCAAGTCATAACCATTATTTTGTAACGCTTGCATCACCTCGTAGATAGAACCGAACACATCTAGATAGGCTGCGGTTCCCACATTCCCTTTATCGGGGGGGAAACTAAAGACGGTGATGGCGACTTTTTTATTGAGTTTCGGTTTCTTTCTTAGGGTAGCCCATTTTAGCGCCCGTTGAGCGATCGCTTCTACCCGATCCTGTAAAGCGATCGCTTTACCCGTCGCGCCATCCCGGCCCGATAATATAATAGGTTCGATCGCACCGTCTAATTCCGGAATAGCAATCTGTAGCGCCACTTGAATCGGGTGTAACCCCAAATCGCTTTCTTCCCATTCCTGGGTGGTTTGGAAAACTAGCGGTAACGCGCACATATAGGGACGATTGAGACGTTTTAAGGATTCTATCGCTTTCGGATGATCTTGTCGCGCTGGACCCCCCACTAAAGCAAATCCCGTCAGGGAAATTACCGTATCAACGATAGCAACCGCTTCCACTCCTTTTAAGCTTTTATCCCAGAAGTATTCCTCTACCGGTTTAGAAAAATCTAATCCCCCGGCAAAAACAGGAAGGACTCGCGCACCCATAGACTCGAATTCCTGCACGAGAGCGACATAATGAGCGTCATCACCAGTAACGAGGTGAGTTCTCTGTAAAATTAAGCCAACACAGGGAGCCAAGGGGTCTTTTAAGTCATCGGCAATATCACTGCGGTTATTGTACCAAGCGAAGTATTCCTTGACATCCTCGAACATTTTCATGGATAAAGGATGCCAGATACCCAGATCCGGATAAACTACCGGTTCCTTGTAAACTACGCTGTCATCCTTGTTATCGAAGACGTACTTATCGGCCAACATTAACAGGAAGTTCTCTAAATTTTCTGCCGAACCCCCTAGCCAATACTGGAAACTTAACATAAAGTTGCGTGCGTCCTGAGCTTTTTCCATGGGGAGATATTTCAGGACTTGCGGTAAGGTTCGCAATAACTTTAACATCGCATCTTGGAAACCAGCGCCAGAGTTTTCCCTGCGCTTTTTCATAAAGTTAGCGATGACACTCTTAGACTGTCCCAATTGTGCCATAGAAAAGCTGCCTAACTTATTTAAGCGCATTACCTGGGGCATAGAGGGAAAGATGATCGCCGCGTCTAATTGATCCCGATGGGGACTGACAGCGGCCACAACTTTATCGGCTAAATCTTCGATAAAGATGAGAGAAGCAATGAAAATATTAGCTTTGGCTACATCCTCCTGAAAATTGCGATAATTTTCCCCATCGCGCAGTTCTTCGATTAAATAACCACTAATTTCGATCGCTAGTTTTGGGTTGTTAGAGTTGATTTCCCTGACGGCACTACTCAGCGCACTTTGGTACTGAGGTTCTAGCACGACATAGACCACCTTGACCAGCGATCGACCATTCAACGCGTCGGGAACTATGTGACGAATGGTGGACTTGACGTGAGTGAACATATATGATGGTTCTCCTTAGGATTGCTGAGTTCTGGTATGAAGTGATTTTCGTCATCAGATGACGATCGCCCTTTGTTTAAGGTATTTAGATATATGTTTCTGTTTTGTATCAGAAAATGTAACCCAAGTGAGTATTTACTCTGGGTTTTGACACAATTCGATAAATATCTTGCCATATTTTGTAACAGATGGTAAAGAGCTTTCTGAGTAACTGCTCAGGCTTTTCTTTACAAAAATTAATATTTAATCTATTGACTTTTTTAATAAAAAGTGGTAGAAAATGGCAGCTCGGACGAGATGTCGCTGTTATAGTCGTTTCCAATAAGTTTGAGACAAGCGTTGCCGATTCAAAGAATGAGTTGATTGCTAAAAGCTCTGAAAACTGGTTGAGAATTTTGCCAAATCATACCGCTACTCAGCAACGCCAGATTTCGATCGAATGCTTCAGAAATGATTAACGATATGTGACAATAGATTCCCAGCCTTCGGGCATTGTCGTACCGCTCAGGTCAGCACGGCTCAGGTTAGCATCGCTCAGGTCAGCACGGCTCAGGTCAGCATCGCTCAGGTCAGCACCGCTCAGGTGAGCACCGCTCAGGTTAGCACCGCTCAGGTTAGCACCGCTCAGGTTAGCACCGCTCAGGATAGCATTGCTCAGGATAGCATTGCTCAGGTCAGCACGGCTCAGGATAGCATTGCTCAGGTTAGCACCGCTCAGGTCAGCACCGCTCAGGCGAGCATCGCTCAGGTCAGCACCGCTCAGGTTAGCATCGCTCAGGCGAGCAAGGCGCAGGCGAGCACCGCTCAGTTTAGCACCGCTCAGGTTAGCACCGCTCAGGTTTTTAAGCTAAACGGCGCTTAACCTGCATGATCCAACAGCTATAACCCTTTTGGAGTCTATATCGGTGATCCGAAGTAAAAGCCGTTTAGCTTATCACCCCGCATCGCCTTCATTAGATCGGATTGATCAGCCATAGTCTTCTCCTTAATTTAGGGTATATGAAAGGATTAATTCAACGAGCAGACAGTCATAGACAAGGTTCTCTGCTGATTGCTACGTCTTTTGTAATGTACTACAAAAATCTATAAAAATCAATGATGGGAAAAGTCAGAAGCCCATTAGAAGTAATGCAATGAGACAGATGTTTAGGAATCAGGAAAATGACGAGAATGGCATCCGTCAAATCTTCAAACAAGCTTAGATCGAGTGACGGATTTTATCAACCAGCGACCGCGAAAATCCTTTGACTATCGCACGTCTTAAGTACCTAGACTTAGGAGTTAAGTGTACTATTAAAAACGGATTTAGTATAACTAGGTTAGAGGTTTACTCAAAATTGTGTCAATGACTGATACTAAATCCAGTTATTAAAAACTGATTATGTATTCCCCCTTTTGCATGAGTAGAAAAGGTGTTTCTCCGAGAAACCCCTTTTCTGTCTCGGAATTGATCATTGCTAATTCAATTCCATCGTCTCGGAGTCTCCCCAAAACGAAACCCTGATAACTCACCATTAAGATAATTACTATATGTAGGTAGGCGTTAAAAATTATCAGATGCCCCCCTTATTAAGGGGGGATTAAGGGGGTATCTCCCCTTATTAAGGGGGGATTAAGGGGGTATCCCCCCGCCTATCGGCACCCCCCTTATCAAGGGGGGCA
Organism: Microcystis sp. LE19-10.1B; assembly: GCF_027530565.1. NCBI lineage: Bacteria > Bacillati > Cyanobacteriota > Cyanophyceae > Chroococcales > Microcystaceae > Microcystis > Microcystis sp. LE19-10.1B. The sequence goes on from NZ_JAPZQM010000418.1 coordinate 6,062, forward strand.
GGGGGGATCGAACCTAAAATCCATTTTTAATTTAATTATAACCACCTACTTAAGTAGGTAGGTGTTAAAAATTATCAGATGCCCCCCTTATTAAGGGGGGATTAAGGGGGGATCCCCCCGCCTATCGGCACCCCCCTGATTAAGGGGGCAGGGGGATCGAACCTAAAATCCATT
>NZ_JAPZQM010000757.1:0-8737 GCF_027530565.1 Microcystis sp. LE19-10.1B
ACACCCCACACCCCACACCCTACACCCCACTACCCCAACCCACCAACCCCCACTTACCAATGACAGCCATAATCACGAAACCTGAACAATCAGGAGAATTATTGTTAAAATTGTCGCGAGAAACGGTTCCCACTATCGATAACGGTAAAATTCTCGAATTAAGAGAATCGGGAGCCAGTAAAGCTCAAGAATTAGCCATCCCGGGCAGAAAAGACGAAGAATGGCAATTCACCGATTTAAGTCAACTCTGGGCGATCGATTTTCGCGTCCCCCAAACCGTTACAATCGATAAAAATGCCCTAGCTACTTTTTTGCTGCCCGAAGCCAAAAACAGCCACCTAGTCTTCGTTAACGGCATTTATCAGCCTGAATTGTCCGATATCTCCGCTTTACCCCCCGGTGTCAGCGTCAGCAATCTCGCCAATGCACAAAAAGATGTTCTTGTCAACTATCTAGGCAAAGAAAAAACGCCCGAATTTTTTACCGCACTCAACCAAGCTGGCTTAAGCGATGTAGCAGTAATTCACGTCACCGCTAACACCGTCGTCACAACCCCGATACATCTCCTATTTATCACCGTTGTGGAGGAAATTCCCCGCTTTTATCAGCCCCATAGCCTAATCGTGGCGGAAACAGGAGCTAGTGTCAATATTATCGAGAATTACGGGGCTTTAGCCGAACATTGCTCCGATTTACCTGTAAATTACTCTTATTTTACCAACGCTGTCACAGAAATTTACCTCGAAGCCAACGCCGAGGTCATCCATACCAGAGTACAACGGGAATCGGGAGATGGTTTTCACATCGGACGCACGATAATTGAACAAGGGCGCGATAGCCGTTACACTCTCAACGAGATAAATCTAGGAGCTAAACTCTGCCGTCATAACCTCGATATCCTGCAAAAAGGAGAACAAACCGAGACAAATCTGCACGGATTAGCCATGATTACTGGACAACAAACCACCGATACCCACAGCGCCATCTATCTCAACCATCCCCACGGCATCACCAAGCAACTGCATAAATGTATCGTTGATGGTAGCGCTCACGCTATCTTTAATGGTAAAGTGTTTGTTCCCAAACCCGCCCAATTAACCAACGCCTCCCAGTTAAATCGGAATTTGTTAATTTCTAACAAGGCACGAGTCAACACCAAACCCGAATTACAAATTACCGCCGATAACGTCAAATGTTCCCACGGGGCAACCGTTAGCCAACTGGAAGCCGATGATTTATTCTATCTGCAAAGCCGGGGCTTAAGCACCGACACCGCCCGCAGTTTGTTAATTGATGCTTTCTCGGCCGAGATTTTAGCTAAAATTCCTCTAGAATCCCTCCGCCAAAGATTGGGGCAATGCGTCGCCTGTCGCAGTGTGGAATAACTCTACCGGGGTGGGTGTCAACCTGCCCAAAGTACCCCTCTGACTCCTGACTAAAATGACAATTATCCAAGAAAAAACCCTCGCCCAAAAAGTCCGCGCCGATTTCCCTATCCTCCATCAAACCGTACACGATAAACCCCTTATCTATCTCGATAGTGCCGCCACTTCCCAAAAACCCATTCAAGTATTAGAAACCCTGCGAAACTATTACGAAAAAGATAACGCTAATGTGCATCGGGGGGCGCATACTTTAAGTGTCCGGGCAACGGAAGCCTACGAAGGGGCCAGAGATAAGGTGGCTAGGTTTATTAATGCCGCTTCTCGTCAGGAAATTGTCTATACTCGCAACGCCACGGAAGCGATTAATTTAGTCGCCTACAGTTGGGCATTAAATACCCTGAAAGCAGGGGATGAAATTATTCTCTCGGTCATGGAACACCACAGTAATTTAATCCCCTGGCAAATTGTCTGCCAAAAGACGGGGGCGGTGATTAAATATGTGCCATTAACCAGCGACGAAAGCTTTGATTTAGAACAATATAAATCTTTGTTATCTGACAAAACTAAATTAGTTGCTGTCCTTCATGTTTCTAATACATTAGGCTGTATTAATCCCGTTGCCGAAATAGTCAGCCTTGCCCATCAAGTCGGGGCGAAAGTATTAATTGATGCCTGTCAAAGTGTCCCCCATTTAGCCATTGATGTGCAGTTCATAGATTGTGATTGGTTGGTGGCTAGTGGTCATAAAATGTGCGCCCCCACTGGTATTGGATTTTTGTACGGCAAAGAGGCGATTTTAGAGGCAATGCCGCCCTTTTTTGGTGGTGGCGAAATGATTGCGGAAGTCTATTTAGACCATTTTACCTGTGCCGAACTGCCCCACAAATTTGAAGCGGGAACCCCCGCTATTGGCGAAGCGATTGCTCTCGGCGCTGCGGTAGAATATTTAATGGGTTTAGGGATGGATAATATTCATGCCTACGAGGAAGAATTAACCGCCCATTTGTTCAAAAAATTAGGAGAAATTGAGGGTTTAAGAATTTACGGGCCGCCACCTAGTTTAACAGGCCAAGGTCGGGCTAGTTTAGCCGCCTTTAATGTGGAAGGGATTCATGCTAGTGATTTAGCCACTTTATTAGACCACGAAGGAATCGCTATTCGCTCCGGTCATCACTGTACCCAACCTCTACACCGCTTTTTTGATGCTTCCGGCAGCGCGCGGGCAAGTCTATATTTTTATAATACCCGCGAAGAAATCGATCGCTTTATTGTCGCTTTACAGGAAACTATTGATTTCTTTGCCAATTGTTTTTCTTAGGGGTATCTCTAGCCCTTTTCCTGTTCTTAAAGAGTGAAGGAAGTTACTTATAGCGTTTTTCAGTCTGCTGAGGTACAAAAGTTATGGGTTTTAGGCAAAAGGCAAGAGGCAGAAGGCAAAAGGGAAGAAAAATAGGTGTACCTCACTAGCTTAGGAAATGCTATATTATTATCAAGGAATTTGTCCAGAAACGGGCGAGTTATTGCGCTTGCCCCGCACTCTTTTGGCTGAAAAAATTGCCCAAGATTTGATGACAACTATCACCAATCCTCAAGGTAAAATGTATGGAATTTTGTTAGGAGAAAATGCTGCTGGCGAAATAGAAGTTTTAAAAGCTTTTTCTGGACAGGGAGAAGCTGCTGGCTGGGTTCCGTCCCTAGTGGGGAGAGAAAAAATTGTGCTGGAAGAAAAGCGAGTTTTGCAACTTTTAGAAACAATTAAACAGGAAATTATTACCCTACAATCAATTCCCGAACATAATTTATATCGACTCAATCAAGCAAATTTTGAGCGTAAAATACAAGCTTTACAGCAACAACATCAAAACCATAAACAGGAACGAGATAGGTTAAGAAATTTAGGAGATTTAAACCCAGAAGAATTAGAAAAATTAAATAATATCAGTCGTCAGGAAAAAAGAGAAAGAAAGCAATTAAAACAGGAACAAAAACAAGTTTTAAAACCCTTAATTGAGAAAATAAACTTAGCCAATCAGAGAATTATTGAACTTAAGCAACAGCGTAGGAACCTCTCCAAACAGTTACAGGAATTGCTGTATCAATCCTACTGTTTAAACAACTTTTCTGGACAATCTCTCTCCTTGGCTAAATTGATGGGCAGTAATTTGTTACCGACGGGAACAGGGGAATGTTGCGCCCCGAAATTATTAAATTATGCCGCCATGAAAGGATTAAAACCTGTCGCCATGGCCGAATTTTGGTGGGGAGAATCGAATCGAGATAGAAAACAGGGAGAATTTTATGGCGCTTGTCAAGAAAGATGTCAACCTCTCATGGGTTTTTTACTCTCTGGTTTACGTTCATCCCTAGAAATTATCTATGAAGACGAGGGAATAATTGCTATTAATAAACCCGCGGGATTATTATCGGTAGCAGGACGTTATCAAGATAGTCAAGATGCTGTGGTCAATCGTTTTCGTCGTCAGGGAAAAAATCTCATTCCCGTTCATCGTTTAGACCGAGAAACTTCGGGATTATTATTACTAGCTAAAAGTTTAGATATTTATCGTTGTTTATCCCAACAATTTCAACGGCGAGAAGTGGAGAAAATCTACGAAGCTATATTATCAGAAATTATTGAGCGAGAATCAGGCATAATTGACCTACCTCTCTGGGGAAATCCGCAAAATCGACCCTATCAAACTGTGGACTGGCAAAGGGGGAAAGCTAGTCAAACCTATTTTAAAGTTGTCGGTAAAGAAGGCAATTATTCTCGGCTAGAATTTATTCCCTACACGGGAAGAACCCATCAAATTCGTGTTCATAGTCAACAGGGATTAGGGATAGGAATTTTAGGCGATCGCTTGTACAATGGTAAGCAGTCCGACCGTTTACACCTACACGCTAAACAATTATCTTTTCGTCATCCTCAGACCGAAAATAAACTTGATCTCATCATTCCCACCCCCTTTTGAGAGCTATAATTGCTAACAGCCAAAAATTAGCTATAGTAACCCGAACTGGGGTTAAATAGGGTTTGCTGAATAAATCTAAAAACCTTGTTGGATAAGGTTTTTAGACTTTTTTTCCCTCAAAAAGTGCCGACCATTGGAGTGATTGGGGGGAAAATTCAGGTACTTTTTCCCTGAAAATTAGGTAGTTGACCACCTGAAAATCGATAAAACCCCACACCCCACACCCCACACCCCACACCCAGCCCCCAGGAAAAAATTTTTCAGCAAGCCCTATCTAATTGTTCTCGAAAAAAGTGAAACGGGATTTTCCGCTTATTCACCCGATGTAGTAGGGTGTGTACCAACAGGGGCGACTTTAGAAGAAACAACGGAGCAAATGCGATCGGCTTTGGCTTTGCATTTGGCAGATGTTGAAAATTGTCCCCAACCGCGAGGAATTGATGCCTATCTAGAAGCTTTGCGAGATTCGGAAGGAGAAACATTTTTTCTGACTCATATTCCACTGGATCAAGTCTTAATTAGGGTCTGCTGAAAAAGTTTGTTGGTGGGGTTAGGAGCCGGTAGTCAGGAGTCGGTCGTCAGTACTATATGCTTGAGAAAATACAGCAAAAAATCGCCATCATTAAGGAGATTGAATTTGTTGATTGAGACTTGCTTTGAGAGAAATCGACATAAAGATAATATAGTAATCTCAAAAGCTCCTTTTTTAGAAGTTTTTCAAGAAATTAAGCAAATTATCTGTATATTTAATCACTTAATCAGAAGCATTTACCTTTGAAATAGCAGTTTTTAAATAGGAAACCACCTCATTAATTGCTACTTCTGACGCTTTTTTACTGGCTCTTTCGACTAATTCCACCTTACCCGATTTGAGAGATTTACCCGTGACAATGCGATAGGGAATCCCAATTAAATCCGCATCTTTGAACTTAACTCCCGCACGTTCATTCCGGTCATCTAAAAGGGTTTCAATGCCGGCTTGATTTAACTCATTGTATAAACTTTCGGCGGTTTTTACCTGCTCGGCATCGGCTAAATTAGGAATAACCACAATCGCTTGATAGGGGGCAATAGCTACGGGCCAAATAATACCATCTTTATCGTAGGATTGTTCTACGGCTGCCTGGGCTAAACGCGATACTCCAATCCCATAACAACCCATACAAATGGGGGTAGATTCTCCCGCTTCATTAGTATAAAAAGCATTCATAGCTTGAGAATATTTATAGCCCAATTGGAAGATATGACCGACTTCAATTCCTCTAGCACTTTGCAAGGTTTGATTAGGATCATGAATAGCTCGATCGCCTACCTGGGCTTTGCGTAGATCGACGATTAATTCCGGTAAGATAAAATCTTGACCCCAATTGGCTCCCACTACATGAAACCCCGTTTCATTAGCACCGGTGATAAAGTTTTCTAAGTCTGTCACCGTGTTGTCTGCTATGCGTAAAAACTTAGGAGCTATATCGCTGGCTTTTTTGAGCAAATTATCTTCTAAGTCGGGAGCAATATAACCCAAAGGTAAAGGTTTAGTTGCCCATTTCTGTTGAGCGGCAGCATCGGGGATTTTTAAAGCCAAAATTGTTTTAGCATTGTAACGGCTCGCCTGTCTAACTAATTCATTTTGTAGTTTAACTTCATTAACCTCTTGATCGCCCCGAATGCTCACCAAAACTAAAACAGTTATGCCGCTATCATAAACCACTTCGTAGAGAACATTCTTGACGATAGCAGTGGCAGAACAATCGAGAAATTTAGCTAAACTTTCGATCGTGTTGGTGTTAGGAGTCTCTTTTTTAGCAAACTTTTTCAAGGGAGAAGCCACTTTATCTGCCGGCAAAGAAACGGCTTTTTCCATATTAGCCGCATACTTTTCATCGGCGGTAAATAAAACCTCATCTTCTCCAGCATCAGCTAAGACCATAAATTCTTGGGATGCGGAACCGCCAATCGCTCCAGAATCGGCTTCTACTGCCCGAAAAGCTAACCCACAACGGCGGAAAATATTGCGGTAAGCTATATCCATCGCTTGATAGGTTTTCTTTAAACATTCCTCGTCAAGATTGAAAGAATAGGCATCCTTCATAATAAATTCTCGTCCCCGCATTAAACCAAAACGAGGGCGAATTTCATCGCGAAATTTAGTTTGAATCTGATATAAATTAACTGGTAATTGTCGATAGGAACGAATTAAATCACGAGCGACGGCAGTAATTACTTCTTCGTGAGTCGGTCCTAATCCTAACTCCCGCTTTTGCCGGTCCGTCAGGGCAAACATAATCCCTTCTGCTTTTGTGTAGGTGTCCCAACGGCCTGATTCTTGCCAGAGTTCCGCCGGTTGCAGTTGGGGAAGTAAACATTCTTGGGCGCCGGCTTTGTTCATTTCTTCCCGGACTATCTGGGAGACTTTCTGTAAAACCCGCCACATCAGGGGTAAATAGGCGTAAATACCGCTGCCAATGCGACGAATGTAACCGGCACGCACCAAGCATTTATGACTGGGTATTTCCGCCTCGGCCGGGTCTTCCCGGAGGGTGACAAAAAGCTGTTGAGAGAGTCGCATCCTATCGATATCCTTTTGAACAGAAGACTTTCTATTATCTCATCAAAGGAGAGCGACTGCAATGATCAATTACTTGTGTTGACAAACAATAACAGCGATCAGTTTACCGATTCTCAGGTATTTCCCCTCACAACTTGAGACTGGTTGGAGACGCATTGAACTCTAGTTCCAATTGCCTAACTCCCTTGTTCTCTACTCTAGGAAATATGAGCGTTCAGGTCGATCGCTGTTACCGTCGTTATCGAGACAGAATGTAACTTTAACAGGGTTTACTCCTTTGTGAACTTGACCTTTATAACCTTGCCAGTCGATCTGTCAGGGAAGCTTTTTTCTTTAGCTTCAATTATTAATATAACATCGGATTGGGGCTAGAAATCTTTCTCTTAATCAAAGTTTACATTACTGGGATCAAGGAAAAGCCTCGATGTTTTGACGCTTAACCGACCATAACTCCCTTCTGTCAAAGTGGGTGAGGTAATACCCCCTAAATGGGGAGCATCTCACCTTTGTAACCCCTAAATCAGGTTTTATGTCAAGCTATTTTAAAAGCCTTGCTAGAAACCAGTTTTAGGGATAAGTATAATTACTCACTTGCATAAATGAGATGCTCCCCCTAAATGAAACTTAATAGCGCACCCTGCGGTTTCAGAGAAAGACCTTAACTTTGCTTAGGTTTGAGTGGATTGGCGAGCATCCAGACGGGAGTTTATTAGCTTGGGTAATAGCAATCCGGATTTCGCTTTGTAAGCGTCAAATTCAGGATAGCGGGAGAGGGAGCGGTCTTTTTTAAGCATATTGGGAATGAAGACCCCGGCGATGAATCCCCCCAAAATCAGAAAAGGGAGCCAATGTTGGGCTAACAGGGCAAAACTCAGATAAATTAAAATCTCTCCTAAATAGTTGGGATTGCGACTACGACTAAAGAAACCTTCGGTGATCAATCCTTCCCTATATTTAAGGGTAAAATACTTTTGGGCATCGCTACCGTAATGGAGAAATACCCCCATAATATTGATCGCTATGGCTGCGGATATTAAAGGAGCGGCGGCCGTGACCTTCCCGCTAACAATAATAAAAGGGGCAGCCCAATACAAACCGAGAACGATAAAGGTAAATATTCCCATAGCCAACGGTATTTCTTTTTCCCATTGTTGATCTGGATATAATCTATCCTTGATCAGCCACATCAGACCGTAAGTTCCGTGTAGGGCAAGGTATATCCAAGCGAGCGGGGTAAAATTATTATAAAAAGCCATTAAGCCCAATATAATTAGAAAAGTCAGAAATTTATGCCAATTAATCGCGTGTTTTATCTTCATTTTCTTCAAAGTAGAAATCAATCCTGTTGATCGAGTGCTAAACAATTATAACTACTAACGTTTCAATCCGGTCTTTGACATCGCTTGAGAATAAAAAAGAAAGGTCGGGGAAAGTTGTTAAAATCCATAATTACTGGCAGGGTATTGTCCTCTAATTTCCGAAAAGAGTCATTAATCGGCGAATAATCCTAGATCATCAGCACCAGCTTCCAATCTGGTCTGTCAGGTTAACGGCGATCGCAGTTTTGTCGCTTGGGTTAAGACACCGCACTACCTAAGACCAAAGACTGGCGCATTGTTAATAAACACACTTTCCTATCCAAAGTTGTACTTACAAATACAATTTAATAAAATCGGTTCTTCGGTTTGTCTTATGCAACGTACAGGATTATAAGGAATGAAACTCTTATAGAGAAAGACATTTGGCGATTTTTGTCAATTGTTTTTGATCTAGAGCGAACTAATCAATTAAGTCTCTTGCCAGATAAGGATTTA
>NZ_JAPZQM010000296.1:0-6211 GCF_027530565.1 Microcystis sp. LE19-10.1B
ACGACGACTAAGTGAGGGTTTGCTGAATAAATCTAAAAATCTTGTTGGATAAGGTTTTTAGACTTTTTTTCTCTCAAAAATTGCCGACCATTGGAGTGATTGGGGGGAAAATTCAGGTACTTTTTCCCTGAAAATTAGGTAATTGACCCCCTCAAAATCGGTAAAACCCCACACCCTACACCCTACACCCCACACCCTGCCACCAGGAAAAACTTTTTCAGCAGACCCTAAATATTCTCGTTTTCAAGGTTTAATTGGGCAATAGCTTCATCAATTAAATCACAGCCCTCCCCCAGGGATTCGATGCGCGAAAACCGATCGCGCCAAACCGCCGCACCAGTAAAATCCTGACAATACCAAGCCAGATGTTTCCGCGCTTGCCAAATACCGCGTTGTCCCTTGTATAGCCATAGCCCCTGTAAATGCTCTTTAGCTAGGCTTAACAGGTCAATAGAGGTGGGTTTCGGCAACTTTTTCCCTGTTTTGAGGTAATAATCGATTTCCCCCACCAAATAGGGATAACCGAGGGTTCCCCGCGAACACATCACCCCATCGGCCCGGGTAAATTCCAAACAATTAATCGCCGCTTCCACAGAAACAATATCACCATTAGCAATGACAGGAATCGATAAAACCTCCTTCACCCATTTAATCCATTGCCAATCGGCCGGCCCGTGATAACCCTGTTCCCTAGTGCGTGCGTGCAGGGTCAACATTTGCGCTCCCGCATCTTCCAAACGACGGGCAAAATCGATAATATTAATCTCCTGAGCGTTCCATCCCAAGCGAGTTTTCACCGTTACTGGCACTGATACCGCTCTCACCACTTCCCTAACAATTTGCTCGGCAATTTCTGGCTGTCGTAAAAGGGAAGAACCGCCGCCTTTTTTAGTAATTTTATTAACTGGACAACCCATATTAATATCGATGGTCATCGCTCCTTCTTTAACCGCTTTTTCCGCCGCCACAGCCATAAAATCGGGACGGCAATCAAATAACTGCATACTAATTGGTTGTTCTTTGTCCCCGATAACCATCAATTGCGGTAACTCTTGCAGCTGGGAGATTTCTGTCGCGTTAACCATCTCCGTATAGAGCATCGAATCAGGAGCAAAGCGTCTCACCAAGCGCCGAAAAACTAAATCGGTGACACCGGATAAAGGTGATTGCAAGACCCGGCTATGCACTGCTAAATTACCGATTTTGAGAGGGGATGAGTAGATAGCCATAGGAAAGGTTAAAAAATCAACAGCCAACACCAGCAAGCCGAACAATTAGGGGATAGTTCCGTCACTGTTAGCATTTTGCCAACCCCTAATATATGCTTAACCGTCAACTTCTAGTCTAAAACTACCTGTATGATGATTGGAGAGGATAGAATCTTATCTCTCCTAAACGAGTAATTAAACAAAAATTTCGCTTTTTTTTATGGATAATCTGCAACTCTGGCAACGTTACCAAGATTGGTTATACTATCACCCTAACCTAGAACTTTATCTCGATGTCAGTCGGATTCCCTTCGATGAGGCTTTTCTCAAAGGTCTAGAAGCAAAATTCGAGCGTGCTTTCCAAGATATGGCAGCCTTAGAACAGGGTGCGATCGCAAATCCCGACGAACAGCGTATGGTCGGCCACTACTGGCTGCGCGCTCCTGAACTCGCTCCTAACCAGGAATTGCGGGCCGAAATCACCGAACCCCTAGCACAGATCAAAGAATTTGTCAAGAAAATTCACTCCGGAGCGATTAAGCCACCCAATCGGGCAAAATTTAGCCATATTCTCTGTGTAGGCATCGGGGGGTCTGCTTTGGGTCCCCAATTCGTCGGTTCGGCTCTATCCCCCCTTAATCCCCCCTTAGAGATTGCTTTTATTGATAATACCGACCCCAAAGGTATCGATCGCACCCTAGCCCATTTACCCTTAGCTACCACTCTCGTTATCGTCACCAGTAAATCCGGCGGCACTCCCGAAGCGAGAAACGGAATGTTAGAGGTCCGCAACGCTTACGAAAAACAAGATTTAGACTTTCCCCAACACGCAGTCGCCGTCACTATGCCGGGTAGCCAACTGGACAAACACGCCCAAGATTGGCTAACTCGTTTCCCCATGCAGGATTGGGTCGGTGGTCGTACATCAGAACTATCCGCCGTCGGTCTTCTCCCGGCCGCTTTGCAGGGTATCGACATTGATGAAATGTTAGCCGGGGCCAAAGAAATGGACATCGCCACCCGCGTCCATAACCTGAAAAAAAATCCTAGCGCCCTACTTGCTCTAGCTTGGTATCATGAGGGCAACGGCAAGGGAGAGAAAGATATGGTGATTCTGCCCTACAAAGACAGTCTCTATCTCTTTAGCCGCTATCTGCAACAATTGGTCATGGAGTCCCTCGGTAAAGAAAAAGACCTCGATGGTAATAAGGTGTACCAAGGTATCGCCGTCTATGGTAACAAAGGTTCTACGGACCAACACGCCTACGTCCAACAATTACGAGAAGGTGTTCCCAATTTCTTCGCTACTTTTATTGAAGTGTTAAAAGACCGACAAGGAGATTCCCTGGAAGTGGAAACCGGCTCCACTGCCGGTGATTTTCTCTCAGGATTACTGCAAGGTACTCGACAAGCTTTATACGAAAATAGTCGTCACTCTATCACTATCACGATCCCAGAGGTTACTCCCCGTCAGGTAGGGGCCTTGATCGCCCTCTACGAACGGGCCGTTAGTTTCTATGCTAGTTTAGTTAACATTAACGCCTACCATCAACCCGGGGTAGAAGCAGGGAAAAAAGCCGCCGCTTCTATTCTGGATTTACAAAGAAAAATCGTGCAAGTTGTTCGGGAAACGGGAACTTCTCTTGACCTAGCCACTCTAGCGGCCAAAATCGGCGCTAGTGACCAAGTTGAAGCCATCTATAAAATTGTCCGTCATCTCAACGCTAATCGGCGCAGTTTAACTATTACCGGCGATTTAAGTAAACCGGAAACGATCCAAATCTCTGCACGCTAATCAGGAGCCTGGAGTCAGGAGTCAGGTGTTGAGGGTTGGGGTTTTGGGGTTTTGGGGTTTTAGTTCAATTTCCCCACTTCCCACTTCCCACTTCCCCACTTCCCCACTTCCCCATCTCCCCACTTCCCCATCTCCCCAATTCATAATTCATAATTCATAATTCCTACTTCCCCACTTCCCCACTGAATATAACTAACCATGGAAATGCTAGAAAACCTGAAAATGGCTTTTTCCGCTTTGATGGGCAATAAACTGCGTAGTGGTCTGACCATGCTAGGAATTGCTATCGGTAACGCTTCCGTCATTGCCCTAGTGGGAGTGGGTGAAGGAGCGCAAAAAGTCGCCCTCGAGCAGTTTGAAGCTCTCGGACCGAATGTTTTATTTGTTTCCACCTCCTCGCGCAATGTCCGGCGGACAATTCCTAATCCCCGGCCTCTCACCTACGAAGATGCTCAAGCGATCGCATCTCAAGTTCCCTCCATTGCCGCCATTTCTCCCGAATTGAGCGGTAAAAGAATTTTATCCTTCGGTAATAGAACCAGTAATAGCCCCCTGATTGGGGTGGGAGCCGAGTACCTAAACGTGCGTAACCGTCAACTATCTAAAGGTAGATTTATTATGGAATCTGACCTGAAACGGGATAATCGGGTGATTGTCTTGGGATCGGAATTAGCCAAAAATCTCTTTGGTAATCGCAATCCCGTGGGCGAAAATCTTCGCATCGGCAATCTTAGTTTTCAAGTTATTGGAGTTTTACAGGCGAAAGGCTCCTTATTTGAGACTAATCAGGACGATCGAGCCTTAATTCCCCTAACTACCATGTCTAATCAGGTTCAAGGCCGCAGAGCTATCTATGGCATTCCCCTGACTCATATTTCTGTCTTGGCCAAAAACTCTGCCCAAATTAAAGCCGCTCAGTTTCAGATTAGCAACCTGCTGCAAATGCGTCATCAGGTCAGCGACGAGAATTATGTGCAGGTTTTCCCCCAAACCGCAGTCCTAGAAATGACCAAAGAGACTAACGAGAGTTTAACTAGAATGTTAGCCTCGATCGCCAGTATTTCCCTTTTTGTCGGGGGAATCGGTGTCATGAATATTATGCTCGTGTCAGTCACGGAAAGAACCCAAGAAATCGGGTTAAGAAAGGCTTTAGGAGCGAAAGAAGGGGATATAAAAGGTCAATTTCTGATTGAATCGGTGATTTTAGCCACCACTGGCGGAATTATCGGGATTTTTGTCGGCATTCAAGGAATGTATCTAGCGGGAATTTTTGCCGCTTTAACCACCAGTGTCTCAATCCCTGCGATAATTCTCGCTTTAGGAGTTTCTAGTGCCATCGGTCTAATTTTCGGTGTTGTTCCCGCTCATCGTGCCGCTAAATTAGACCCAATAGTTGCTTTGAGAAGATTATAGTTTTTCTAGTTCTTGTCCTGACCTCGGGATTCTATACCCGCATCCGTTGCCGTAAAGCCCTCCGCTTGGGCTAATATTTGTAGATTATGGGCTATGGAGGCGAAGGAATCGGCGGGATATTCGATTAAAGTGGCGGAATCGAGAAAAGTTTCCACTCCCACGGGACAACCCAAATAATCAGCCACCGCTTTTGGAGTAGTGGAACCGAGGAGAATAGTTCCCGATTGTCTCACAGAAGATAGCTTTTCCCAAGGCTCATCGATCATCAAAGATAAATGGGTGGGAGCAAAAAGATTCGATAATTCGATCGCTTTCTCCAATGATTCCACCACCACGATTAAACCATAATGAGCGATCGCTTTTTCCGTTAACAATCTCTGGGGATGTACCTGTAACTGTTTTTGCACTTCTTCCTGTACTATTAAAGCCAAAGCCTTATCCGTCGTCAATAAAATCGCTGCCGCTAGGGAATACTGTTCCGCTTGCGCTAATAGATCTAGGGCTAACTGTCTGGGATTAGCTTGATTATCGGCAATAATAACTAAATCAGAAGTAATAGAGAGATAATCGATTTTTACATGGTCAGAAACCAGTTTTTTAGCCAAATTAGTATAAAAATCACCTATTCCGGCAATCATCTCCACGGGAGCGATCGTTTTTGTGCCGTAGGCTAAAGCGGCGATCGCCTGTGGTCCAGCCACCCGATAAATCTCACTAATACCCACCGATTGGGCTGCCACTAAAATCGCCGGATGGATGCGTAAATCCTCATCGGCAGGAGATACCATGACAATCCGTTTAACCCCCGCTATTTTGGCAGGAATCGCCTGTTGGAGCAATAAACTGAGATAGGCCCGTTTCCCATCGGGAACGACAATTCCCACGCTGTTAACTGGTTGATAACGTTTCCCCCGAACCGTACCATCCTCAGGAAACTGGACCCAAGCTTTGGGAAGACGCTGACGATGAAAAGCCTCCATTTTTTCACAGGCAACGGCGATCGCATTTAATAAATCCTGCGACACCTGTTGATAAGCAGCATCAAGTTCCGAGCCACTCACCTTTAGTTGTTGTAGATTAAGGGACTGTTGGTAGAATTTTTCCGTATAATCCACCAACGAGCGATCGCCAGTAAGTCGCACCTGATCGACAATCTCTCGGACAAGCGATTCTTTTTCCCGAATTTCCGGATCGTCGAACCGTTCCCGAATTCGTCTCAGTTCCGTTCTGGCTGACCATGGCTCTGTGATAATTCGCAACATCGAGCTATTATCCTCTAGGGGCGAAACGAGATTAAAAAGTTTTCACTCCTCACACTCTAGCTTATCGCTTTCAATCTTGACCGGGGAGGGAGACCGAGTCAGTTATTTTAGCCGTCGGTAGGCAGGAGTCAGAAAATAGGGTGATAGGGTTTTGGGGTGATAGGGTTTTGGGGTGATAGGGTGATGAGACAGCTTCCCCAATTCCCCAATTCCCCAATTCCCCACTTCCCCACTTCCCCACACCCCACACCCTACACCCTACACCCCACACCCTACACCCTACACCCCACACCCCACACCCCACACCCTACACCCCACACCCTACACCCCACACCCCACACCCCACACCCCACACCCTACACCCCACACCCTACACCCCACACCCTACACCCCACACCCCACACCCTACACCCCACACCCTACACCCTACACCGCACACCCCACACCCCACACCCCACACCCCACACCCCACAACCAAACACCCAAATAAAACCAAAGTGCGAAAAAAAAAAAGAGCAAAAAATTAACATAAT
>NZ_JAPZQM010000421.1:0-2751 GCF_027530565.1 Microcystis sp. LE19-10.1B
AACCCTTATATAGAAAGGCATTTAGCGATTTTTGTCAATTGTTTTTTATCTAGAGCGAACTAATCAATTAAGTCTCTTGCCAGATAAGGATTTAGTCGATTTATGCCCCCCTATCGAACCATACCAAGTAACGAAGAACCAGCTGTACTGAATTTAAAAAATAAGCTTGCCTACATATCTAAGTTATTCCCCGTTTCCTATTTCCTGTATTTAGGGCTTGCTGAATAAATCTAAAAACCTTGCTGGATAAGACTTTTAGACTTTTTGTCAATCCAAAAGTACCGGCCGTGGGAGTGAGCGGGGGGAAAATTCAGGTACTTTTTCCCTGAAAATTAGGTAATTGACCAGATGAAAATCGGTAAAACCCTACACCCCACACCCCACACCCCACACCCTGCCCCCACGAAAAACTTTTTGCCGCAAGCCCTATTTAGAGTAAAATTTCCCTGTGTTGAATTGCTAATTTATGGGCGGGAAAACCCTCGTACTCGGCTAAAGTTTTCGTGGTTTCTTTTAACTTTTCAAAGCCTTCAGGGGTGACATAAGCCAAAGTAGAGCGCTTGAGAAAATCATAAACCGAAACCGCCGAATAGGAACGGGCAAAACTTCCCGTCGGCAGCACAGCATTGACTCCGATGGCGTAGGTAGCCATAGAGGAAGGAGTATGATTTCCCAGGAGAATTTCGCCAGCATTTTTAATCTTGCCCAGAATGGCAAAAGGATTACTAACTAAAACCTCTAGATGTTCCGGGGCGTACTCATTGACAAAATCGAGGGATTGCTGCAAACTATCGGTTAAAATTATGCCCCCATAGGCGGCTAAACCCGCCTCACAGAATTCCCGTCGCCAATCCGGGAGTTTTTGCAGGTATTCCTGTGCATATTCACTAGCAGCGATCGCCAAATCTTCACAGTGGGTGACTAATAAAGCTGCCGAATCCGCCCCGTGTTCCGCTTCAATTAATAAATCCAAGGCCGCTAAACGGGCATCGGTGGACTCATCGGCCAAAACTATCGACTCACTTGGACCGGCCGGCAAACCCACATCCACAGTACCGAACAGTAACCGCTTGGCCGCCGCCCCATAGACGCTGCACGGACCGGTAATTTTGTCAACCCTTTTGATATTTTTTGTTCCCAAAGCCAAAGCAGCGATCGCTTGTACGCCCCCTAATTTATAAATTTCTCTGACTCCAGCCATCTGCGCCGCCACCAGAGAAACGGGTTCCACGTTGCCCTGTTTATCGGGGGGAGTGCAAACGACAACTCTTTCCACTCCTGCCACCATTGCCGGGATGGCTAACATTAACATCATCGAGGGAAAAGCACCGCGGCCCCGGGGAACGTATAAACCCACATTGGGGATAGGAGAGATTTTTTCGCCGGCAAAGACACCGGTTTCAATTTCTGCCAGTAGTGTTTCTTCCGGCATTTGGCGACGATGTACCTCTTGAATATTCCGGAAAGCCTGTTCAATGGCAGTTTTTACTTCCGGTTCAATTAAATGAAAAGCCCGCTCAAATTCTGCCTCGCTGACTTTGATATTTTCTACCGTCGCACCTTCGTAGTCAAAACGCCGCACATAGTCCACAACGCCGGCATCCCCCCGTTCGCGGATGGTTTCTATGACCGTTTGAGCGACTTTGAGGGCGTTATCAATATCTAACTCGGCTCTTTTCTGAAGTTTTGCCCGTTCTGCGCTACTTAATTGCGAAAGTTTTAATATTCTAACCACTATTGCTGCTCCTACTGCCCCCCGTCCTCTCAAGAATAACGGGGAATCTGAATCTTTATTTTTATTGTAACCTTTGGGGGAGTGCCGGCTTTTCAGTGATCAGTAAACAGTAACCAGTAATCAGTGAACTGAAAACTCACATCTGATAACTGATAACAAAGGCCGAATCTAAAACCTAATTTGTTAAGCTAAAAGCTTTATTGCCAGATTCTTTCTCTTGCCTCTTGCCTCTTGCCTCCTGCCTCCTTGGGTATAATGCAGATCATGTTTAAGCTCTCTTGCTGTTCTGTAAATGCGATCGCTCTTAGTTTATTATGGGGGGCGAGTGGTGCTGTGTGGGCAGAAACGGATTTAGACTTAGACCCGAAAATTCGACAAGAAAGCCCAGTTTTAGAGCGTTGGTTAGAAAAAATACCCGATATCGCCGAAGATATTCGCCGCGATCCTAGTTTTCGCACTCGTATCCGTTTAGGATATGCAGAGTTTCCTTCTACCGATAATTCCAGTGGCGTGATTTTGGGGGTAGAAGATGTGTTTTTCGGTCAAACCAGTTTAACCCTAAGCGGCGATTATCAGACGGCTTTTAACGGCAAAAGGACGGCAATAGGAGCCAATTTACAATACTATCTCCTCCCTTTGGGTGATTATGTCAATCTGGCTCCCATGGTGGGCTA
Organism: Microcystis sp. LE19-10.1B; assembly: GCF_027530565.1. Taxonomy (NCBI): domain Bacteria; kingdom Bacillati; phylum Cyanobacteriota; class Cyanophyceae; order Chroococcales; family Microcystaceae; genus Microcystis; species Microcystis sp. LE19-10.1B. Next base: position 2,410 of record NZ_JAPZQM010000421.1, read on the forward strand.
TCGTTACATTCAAACGGGAAATTACAGCACCGATGGGCTTAACTTAGGATTAAAGCTCAAATTAGCCCTTTCTCGCACGGGGGCAGCAGATATCACCGTCAGTCAGAGTTTTATCTCACCGGGGGGTGCTAACGAGGTGGGATTGACTACTCTTTCGGTTGGTTATGCGATTACCTCTAATTTACGTTTAGCCGCCGATATTCAAGCCCAAAATTCCCGCGCCCGTAAAGATAGCTCCCTAGGAATTTTACTGGAATGGCTGCCCTAATTAGGGTTTGCGGCAAAAAGTTTTTCGGTGGGGGGTCGGGTGTGGGGGGTAGGGTGTGGGGTGTAGGGTGTGGG
>NZ_JAPZQM010000239.1:2500-5310 GCF_027530565.1 Microcystis sp. LE19-10.1B
ATCGAAACCAAAGCAGACCTGAACCGCGTGGGAAAGCGGGCCAGAGAGGGTGAGAGCCCCGTAAGGGAAAGCAGAGGGGAGAGGCGGTACCCTGAGTAGGGCGGGGTCGGAGACGCCCCGTTTGAATTTGCCGGCACCATCCGGTAAGGCTAAACACTCCCGAGAGACCGATAGTGGACCAGTACCGTGAGGGAAAGGTGAAAAGCACCGTGAACAACGGGGTGAAAGGAGAACCTGAAACCATGCGCCTACAAGCGGTCAGAGCCCCGAGATGGGGTGATGGCGTGCCTTTTGCATAATGAGCCTACGAGTTGCCGTCACTGGCAAGGTTAACCCCGTTGACGGGGGGAGCCGGAGCGAAAGCGAGTCTGAACAGGGCGCACAGTCAGTGGGGGCAGACGCGAAACTTTGTGATCTACCCTTGGCCAGGGTGAAGCCCCGTTAACACGGGGTGGAGGCCCGAACCAGTAAGCGTTGAAAAGCTTTTGGATGAGCTGAGGGTAGGGGTGAAAGGCTAATCAAACTGAGAAATAGCTCGTACTCCCCGAAATGTCTTTAGGGACAGTGTGGGGGTTGAGTTTGGCGGAGGTAGAGCTACCGATAGGACTAGGGGGAGTCACATCCTACCAAATCCTGACGAACTCCGAATGCCGCCAAACATACCCTGCAATGAGGGCGCGGGTGCTAAGGTCCGCGTCCGAGAGGGAAAGAACCCAGACCCACGGCTAAGGCCCCAAAATCCATGTTAAGTTGAACTAAGGAGGTCCAGCTGCAGCGACAGCCAGGAGGTTAGCTTGGAAGCAGCTATCCCTTTAAAGAGTGCGTAACAGCTCACTGGTCGAGCGGCAGGGCATCGATAATGATCGGGCATAAAACATGGTGCCGAAGCTTGGGATTGCAGCAATGCAGTGGTAGGGGAGCATTCCAACAGCGGAGAAGCCGAGAGATAACTTGAGGTGGAGCGGTTGGAAAAGCAAATGTAGGCATAAGTAACGATAAGGCGGGTGAGAACCCCGCCCACCGATAGACCAAGGTTTCCGCGGCAATGTCAATCAGCCGCGGGTCAGTCGGGTCCTAAGGGGAGGCCGAAAGGCGCACCCGATGGCAAACCGGTTAATATTCCGGTACCAGCGCAGCGGGCGATGGGGTGAAGGAGGAGTGAAAGTCCCACGGGCTGACGGAACAGCCCGTTTAAGGGGGTAGGTATACGTTCTGCAGGCAAGACCGCGGATCGTGCTGAATCCCGAAAGTACCAGGAGGCCTCGGCCGAATGGAGTGGACGGTAACAGGCTCCCGAGAAAACCCCCTAAGCTCAACCGCTGCGGTGCCCGTACCGCAAACCGACACAGGTGGTCAAGGAGAGGATCCTGAGGTGCTCGAGTGAATCATGGCCAAGGAACTCGGCAAATTAACCCTGTAACTTCGGGAAAAGGGGTGCCCGCGGCAACGCGGGCCGCAGAGAAATGGCCCAGGCGACTGTTTAACAAAAACACATGGCTTTGCGAAATCGCAAGATGAAGTATAAGGCCTGACACCTGCCCGGTGCTGGAAGGTCAAGGGGGGGCGTCAGCCGCAAGGCGAAGCGCTGAACCGAAGCCCCAGTAAACGGCGGCCGTAACTATAACGGTCCTAAGGTAGCGAAATTCCTTGTCGGGTAAGTTCCGACCTGCACGAATGGTGTAACGATCTGGGCGCTGTCTCGGCCATGAGCTCGGTGAAATTGTAGTCACGGTGAAGATGCCGTGTACCCGTCACGGGACGGAAAGACCCCATGCACCTTTACTATAGCTTCGCATTGGCACTGGGGGGGTGATGTGTAGGATAGGCGGGAGACGCTGATCCTGCCCCGCTAGGGGCAGGGGAGTCAACGGTGAAATACCGCCCTTTGCCCCCTTGGTGCCTAACCCCGCCTTTTGGCGCGGGACACTGCGTGGTGGGTAGTTTGACTGGGGTGGTCGCCTCCGAAAGTGTATCGGAGGCTTTCAAAGGTGCCCTCAGCACGGTTGGTAATCGTGCGCGGAGTGCAATAGCATAAGGGCGCTTGACTGTGAGGCGGACATGCCGAGCAGGGGCGAAAGCTGGATATAGTGATCCGGTGGTTCTGCATGGAAGGGCCATCGCTCAAAGGATAAAAGGTACGCTGGGGATAACAGGCTGATCTCCCCCAAGAGCTCATATCGACGGGGAGGTTTGGCACCTCGATGTCGGCTCGTCACATCCTGGGGCTGGAGAAGGTCCCAAGGGTCGGGCTGTTCGCCCGTTAAAGTGGCACGCGAGCTGGGTTCAGAACGTCGTGAGACAGTTCGGTCCCTATCTGTGATGGGCGTTGGTGGCTTGAGGGGATCTGGCCTTAGTACGAGAGGACCGGGCTGGACCAACCTCTGGTGTACCGGTTGTGGCGCCAGCCGCACCGCCGGGTAGCCATGTTGGGCAGGGATAAGCGCTGAAAGCATCTAAGCGCGAAACCCGCCCCGAGATGAGGCCACCTATTGAAGGGCCGTGGGAGATGACCACGTTGATAGGCCGCAGGTGCAAAGGCAGCGATGCCAAAGCCGAGCGGTACTAATTGCCCGAACGCTTCACCCTGTGCGCACTTGCGCTCCCTTCCTTTGCCGGCAACTGTCAAGAAATAACAAAAGCCATTAAAAGCACGAAGGTGACTTTGGCGGCAGGGCACCACCTCTTCCCATCCCGAACAGAGAAGTTAAGCCTGCCAGCGCCCATGGTACTGGGGTAACACCCGGGAGAGTAGGCCGTTGCCTTTTTTTATACCAAAAATAAAGCCCCTTTTTCAGGGGCTTTTTTTTATT
>NZ_JAPZQM010000098.1:0-3272 GCF_027530565.1 Microcystis sp. LE19-10.1B
GTTAGTCCCGCTGCGAGTGTAGTCGGTATTAAGAGTAGCTGTCCCTCCGAGGGTGTAATTGACTGTTAAAGCGTTAGCTATTACTCCGCTACGGGTGAAAGTATAGACTAAGTTGGTTGTTCCGTCTTCGGTAACACTTGCGGGAGCAACCGCAAGAGTAATACTAGGGGTCACATCATCATTGGTAATTGTCCCAGTAACTGCGGTGGTGGTCCCAACTGTATAATCAGTCCCCGCAGTGAGAGTTAAAGCGACGGTTTCATTACTTTCAACTGTGGTGTCAGCAGTGGGGTCAACAGTTACGGTAGCAGTGGACGAACCAGCAGCGAAAGTCACTGTCCCTGTGGTTGCTGTATAACTGGCTGCACCAGTTTGAGTGTAATCTGTGCTAAAAGTAGCTGTTCCGTCAACTGTATAGTTGACGGTTAAGGGATTAGTTGTGTCTCCTGTGCGGGTGAAGGTGTAGACTAAGTTGGTTGTCCCGTCTTCTGTCACACTTGCGGGGGAGATATCTAGAGTAATGCTAGGAAGGACGAAACTAGAGACATAATTAAAAGAGTTGCCTGTTAGATTTAATCCTGTGCGGTTTTGGATAACGGCGATGAGTTCATCCGGTTCAGATCCTGGTTTATTGTAGTAGAGATTAGTATTAGAACCAGAAACTGTTAATAAATAGTCACTACTGGTACCACGTAGCTGAATAATATCATCGGTAGGGTTAAAGTCAGTTATTTGGGCGTAATCATTGTTCCCTGCAAGAGCGCTATTACCATCGTCATAACCGATCCAAGTAGCGTCGCCGAGAATGAATTTATCACTTCCTGTTCCGCCTGTTAAATTATCGATTTCCCCTTTACCTGGAATAGCACTTTTAGGATCGACACCAATAAGAATATCGTTACCAGTGCCACCATCAATATTATCGTTGCCGTCCCCACCGTTGGCTCTTCTCTACTTTGTGTGATAAGCACTGATTATCATTCGTAGGAGTCTTGCTAGGCAAGGCTTTGAAGACTATATTTCTATAAAATTATCCCTATTCTTCTTCCCTCCACACAGAAACCAGAAGAGCCCACCGTTTAATACATCATCCCCTGCGGCTCCCCAAAGATAATCATTCCCTGCACCAGCATTGATGGTGTCATTGCCCCCGTAACCGGTCAAATAGTCGATATAAGCTGTTCCGGTAATATTAAATTGTTCGGTATTGGAGTAGGACAGCAAGGTACTGTTACTATTACCGGGAGCGTAGATATAAGTGGTAACGTTGTAATTAAAAACGCCGTAACCGCTTGTTCCCAAACCCGCGAAAGTGGCATTGCTAAAGTCGGCGATTAATAGGTCGTTTCCCCCTCCTCCATCAAATTTGCTGTTACTGATTAACAGATTTCCCGTTAATTTAAAGGTATCGTTGCCACTGCCAGTAGTGACAGACGGTATCGACTCGATATTTTTAATTGTGGTGATACCGTCCCCACTGAGTTGATTGGCTGCGGTTAAATCGAGAACCAGATTTGCGCTGGAGTCACTCAAATTCAAGGTGGTCAGGGTATCATTCCCCGCACCACCATCGATGGACTCTCCTTTTGTCCCAGAGGCAATGAGGTCATTTCCGTCACCACCATTGATTACATCAATGCCTGTGCCACCATCAATATTATCGTTGCCGTCCCCACCGTTTAATACATCATCGCCCGTTCCGCCGTCAATTGTATCATTGCCATCCAGTCCAGACAGAGTATCATTCCCTCCTAAACCTTGAATCAAATCATCACCAGTCGTTCCAACAAGGTTGTTGTTGTTGTTGTCTCCGATAAATGTAGCCATTGTATTTGTCCTAAAAACTTATAATTCGTGTTTTACTAATTTAAGCTGCCCTGGGTGTAAGGTGGGCAATGCCCACAATTTGCTTGGCTATTATTTATTCAGTGCAATTCAGTCCAGTTTTCCCCAACCGCAGCCAGTCTAGGTTAGGCTTAAAAACTATCAAACCATCAATTAATGGTTTCTACTATCTTAAGAGCGTTTTTTTCTACCGTCAATTAGGACATAAGATATACTTATTGTTTTGGTTCTTCCGAACTTACACTGTAGAAAAGTCCCCAAGCTCCCTCTCTGTCCAGCAATGTTCTAAAGTTGATAAATATCAATCTAACAAAAACTCAAAGCCTTATTGTACAAGCTTTACAAGCATAAGTTGTTGATAGTTTTGCATGACAGGTTCGGTAGAGCCATTGTTTTTTCAATCAGGTTTACTTATGAATCAGAGAAGGTCAAATTAAATTCGGTGCGGTTAAACCTTGATTTCTCGCACTATCCACCTGATTAGCTTGAACAAAGCCATCAGATTGAGCAAAATTGAACAAAACATCGTCAACAGCAGGAAAGCTCGGCAAGAGGGTAGAAGTCATGACATTGACCGCAAAGGATGACTTCGACTATTTTATGCAAAGAATCCCGAATTTTTCAAGGTTTCTATAACAAAAATTTACAGAAAACGGGTTTCTCAAAGAAACCCGTTTTCTCAGTTATTGCGAAGATGCGATCGCTAACGTCAAAGCGAGGCAGTTATTTGCTTAATTTTAGAGGTTTGCTGGCCAATTAGCATTTTTTGTGATAGATTGTAACCATAGTAACTTTTTATACTTAATTGTCAGTAATAATCATGAATGCTACAGCAATACGTCAACAAATAATTGAATCATTAGCTAATCTTTCTGGCGAACAATTATTGCAAATTAGAGAGTTAATCGAGCAAAATTTTTTGCCTCAAATTAAACCTAAATCAGAAGAAGAAAGACAACAGTTAATTAAATCATTACAAGGTAAATATGCTCATGCACCCACCAGTAGTGAAGATTTTGCCCAACAAAAACAAGCAGAAATTGATTGGGAGGAGCGTAATAGATGAATATCATTTTAGATGCTTGTGCTGTAATTGCTTTTGTTCGTAATGAAACAGGAGCGGATCTTGTCAGAGAAACCATCACTAATCAAAATAATAACAAAATGATTCATGTTGTTAATCTTTGCGAAGTTTACTATAATTTTTATCGCGATATAGGAGAATCAGAAACAGAAAAACTAATTCAAGAATTAAGTGATATTAACATAAAAACTCGCTTTGATTTAAGTAAGTACCTAGGCAAAATTAATTACATACTCGCCTCCAAAATTGTCCAGCACTTTTTTAACGTAAGCGAGGAGGCTCTTTCGGTCTTTATAGGCGCTAAATTCAATCCATTCATATTTTAAAAATCTCCATAATATTT
>NZ_JAPZQM010000372.1:0-4204 GCF_027530565.1 Microcystis sp. LE19-10.1B
GTGGTCAATTACCTAATTTTCAGGGAAAAAATCCCTAAATTTTCCCCCCAATCACTCCAATGGTAGGCACTTTTTCAGGGAAAAAAAGTCTAAAAGCCTTATCCAACAAGGTTTTTAGATTTATTCAGCAAACCCTAATTACGCTTCTTTACGCCCTAAAGCTACTTTTAATTGTCAGTTTTGACCGTTGAAAGATAGTATTAAAGCCAGAAACCCAGGGTAAAATCAGGGTTTCACTTTAGGCCAAACTCAGGTTAAACATCGGTTTTATCCCAAAAAAGCCCCAATTTTCTCCACGGCAGCCTCTAGAATATCGGGATCGTGAACTAAGGCAAAACGCACATAACCCTCACCACCCTTACCAAAACCGGAACCGGGGGAAACAGCGACACCAGTTTGGGCCACCAATTGCCGACAAAAATCGACGGAATTACCCGGCCAACTGGGGGGAATTTTCGCCCAAACGTACATAGTGGCGGCCGGAGTGGCAACTGGCCAACCGATGCGATTTAGGGCATTAATAAACACATCCCGGCGTTTTTGGAAGATAGCGACGGTTTCCTTGACTGAATCTTGATTACCGGTTAAAGCAGCGATCGCACCCTTGAGAATGCCCAAATACTGATTAAAATCAACCATGGCTTTAATCTGTCGCAAAGCCATAATTAACTGCGGGTTGCCAATGGCGAAACCGATGCGAAAACCGCCCATATTATAGGACTTGGAAAAGGTAAAAAACTCGATCGAATTAGTTTTAGCTCGATCGGCCTGTAAAATTGACGGGGGGGGCGATGTTCCCGCAAAAAAGATGTCTAGATAGGGAAAATCGTGGATTAAAACTAAATTATGCTGACGGCAAAAATCGACCGCTTTTTGGAAAAATGCCAAAGGTGCGATCGCTGTGGTGGGATTATGGGGATAACTCAAGACCATCAGCTTCGATTGTGCCAGCACTAGGTCAGGAATGTCCTCTAAAACCGGCAGAAAGTCATTTTTTGCCAAAATTGGCATTCCGTAGATTTGACCGCCGGCAAGGGCAACACCGCCCAAATGGGAGGGATAACCCGGATCGAGCAGCAGGGCAAAATCCCCGGGGTTGAGAAGGGCCAAAGGTAGATGGGCCGTGCCTTCCTGAGAACCAATTAGGGGTAAAACCTCCGTTTCCGGATCGACGGGGACACCAAAGCGATCGCTATACCAGTTAGCGGCAGTTATTCGGAAGTCTCGCGTACCATTATGGAGTAAATAGCCGTGGGTGTGAGGATCGTGGAGAGATCGCTCTATAGCATCGATAACATGGGGAGCAGCACCAAGATCGGAGGAACCGAGCGAAAGATCGATAATGGTATTACCCGCTTCTCTACTGGCAGCCTTTGCCCGATCCATATCGGCAAAAACGTTGGATTGTAGTGCCTGTAAGCGGCGTGCTAGGGTTAAGTTATTCATAACCATGGATACCTAATTAGCTGACATAGGTATCGATAAAAGATTGTAATTGTTGTTTGCCGATCGCCCCTTCATGAGTGGCAATAATTTCGTTATCTTTAAAGATGCGTAAAGCAGGAACACCTTCCACCTTACATTTAGCCACCGAGTCGGGGTTAGGGTCTATTTCTAGTTTAACTACTTTTAGCCGTTCGCCGTAGGTTTTGGCCACCCAATCGATCGAGGGGGATACCAGACGGCACGGACCGCACCAACTCGCCCAAAAATAGACTAAAACGGGTTTTTCGACCTCAAAAACCTCTTTGTCAAACTTCTGATCGCTAATGACAGTTACGCTACTCACAGTATTTATTTCCTCACCATCGCTACTGATCATCATAGGGGTTCTGGGTAATTTTCGGCAATTATCCATTTCTACGCTTCCTTAAACATTAGGATCAAAGACATCCCGTAAACCATCACCGATAAAATTAATACTTAACACCGTGATCACGATAGCTAGAGCGGGAAAAATGACCAAGTGGGGGGCAGTTGTCAAGTAATCTTTAGCTTTAAATAACATTTGTCCCCAAGTCGGCACATCGGGGGGGAAACCCAAACCCAAAAAACTCAGGGTTGACTCGGTAATAATCGCATTACCCACCGCTAAAGTAGCCGCCACGATAATCATTCCCAAAACATTAGGCAATAAATGCACCCAGATTAAACGGAAAGGAGTGGCCCCCAAAGCAATCGCAGCCGAAATAAACTCCATCTCGCGTAATTTTAAGAAATTTCCCCGCACCAATCGCGCCACCGACATCCAATTTAAACCCCCGATTACTAAAACCACGAGGATAAAAATACCCGTTTCCGGTCCGGCGATTTTTTTGATGCTATCGCGAAATAGATAGACAATCAGTAAAAGTAGGGGCAATTGGGGCAAAGATAGGAATAAATCCGTTAATCGCATCAACAAACCATCGATCGCGCCCCCGTAAAACCCAGAAATAGCTCCGATCGCTGTCCCTAGAATCATCGCCACCATCATAGCAGCAATGCCCACCGCTAGGGAAATTCGACCCCCCACCAAAATCCTCGCCAATTGATCCTGGCCCAGATCATTAGTCCCAAAAAGATGTTTTAAACTGGGGGGAGCAGTGGTTTGACTAAAATCAATGGTATCGATGGGGATCCGATAGAAAATCGGACCGAATAGGACAGCAAGAATAATTATCATTAATGCGATCGCTCCTATTACTGCCAAGGGATCTCGGTAAAAACGTCGCCAAGTATCGATAATTGCAGAAGACAGGGGAGACATAATCAAGAAAATCACAGATGATTAAAATTTACACGGAAATCGAACGGGGGCAAAATTGGTTACAGCGCCATCAAAAATCTTCTCCGATATTTGCTCTAGTTTTGGGGTTTACCGAGACGGGATTAATCCCCGGAATCTCCACCGCCGGTGCTACCCCGGAAGATAGAAAATATACAGCGATCGCCGATGCCGAATTTATCGTTAAAGGAGTTTCACCCCATCCCCGTTATCCCTTACCCCCCCTAACGGTGGGAGCCTCCCCCGCCTATATTACCCGCGCCGTGGTGGAAAAATTAGCCATTCCCGTCCTCGTTTTTAACGCCGGTTTACCCTTGCCCCCGGCCGTCGATTATATCGAACTGGGGGGACAACCGGCCCGTTGTCTCTCCACCGGCCGCGCCCTAGACCTGACCATAGTAAAACACCTGTTCGCCCAAGGATTAACTTGGGGAGAAAAATTAGCCCGCCAGTCTAGTTATCTAATTATCGGCGAGTGCGTGGTCGGCGGCACCACCACCGCCCTCGCCATCCTCACCGGATTGGGTTATCGAGCCAAGGGCAAAGTTAACAGCAGCCATCCCCAGTGCAATCATGCTCAGAAACAGGCAATAGTTGAGCAGGGATTAGCCCTAAAAGAAATTTTTGATCCTTTTGAGGTAATCGCCGCCCTAGGCGATCCTCAGCAGATTTTCGTCGCTGGCATGGCCATCGCCGCCAGTGGGCAGGGTGGGGTACTCCTCGCCGGAGGAACCCAAATGTTAGCCGTTTCTGCCCTAATTCAAGCTCTAGTGGCTAAATATGCCTATCCAGTTAACTGGGAAAATATCATCGTCGGCACAACTCGCTGGGTAGCGGAAGATAAAACAGGGGATACGGTGGGATTAGCCCGCATGATCGGAAAATTGCCTTTATTAGCCACACAATTAGACTTTTCTGCCTCTAAATACCCGGTTTTGCAAGCTTATCAACAGGGTTTTGTCAAAGAGGGAGTGGGTGCGGGGGGATGTGCGATCGCTGCTTGTTTGTACCGGAATTGGACTAATCAAGATTTGGTCAAAGCGATCGAAAATTTAATCGGGTTTCAACTAAACTGTTGACTATCTAGGGTTTGCGGCAAAAAGTTTTTCCTGGGGGCAGGGTGTAGGGTGTGGGGTGTAGGGTTTTACCAATTTTCAGGTGGTCAATTACCTAATTTTCAGGGAAAAAGTCCCTGAATTTTCCCCCTGATCACTCCCATGCCGGCCACTTTGGGATTTCAAAAAGGTCTAAAAGTCTTATCCAACAAGGTTTTTAGATTTATTCAGCCAACCCTAAATAGGGTCTGCTGAAAAAGTTTTTCCTGGGGGTAGGAGTCAGTAGCCGGTCGTCAGGAGCCGGTCGTTTTAGGCTTTGTTGCCCTTGTTTTTTGTACCAAGCGATGTACTACAAGAAGGATAATGCAAGGTTTTTGAACGT
>NZ_JAPZQM010000429.1:0-7297 GCF_027530565.1 Microcystis sp. LE19-10.1B
TAATAAATCCCATCTGACGGGGACATCAGCTGATAAACCCAGCTTTTCCACTAGGGTTTTTAATTGTTTTTGGCGACGCGGATCACTTAAGGACATGGGAGCGGGGGAGTTGGGGTGTGGGGTGTGGGGTGTAGGGTGTGGGGTGTAGGGTGTGGGGTGTGGGGTGAAGGCTTACTTCTGCTTGACAATAGTATTGTTAGGCGTTAGGATTCGAGCGTGGTGGACTACCACTAAAATTAGCTAAATGCAATGAACAGCAACCGTTTGCCAAATATCCATCCCGGTGAAATCCTCAAGTTAGATTTTCTGGAACCGCTCAATATTACCCCCTACAGACTGAGTAAAGATTTAAGCGTAGCTCAAACTCGTATCGGTGAGATTTTAGCGGGTAAGCGTAGTATCACTGCGGACACAGCTTTGCGTCTGTCACGATATTTCGGTAACAGTCCTCAGTTTTGGCTGAATCTTCAAACAGACTACGATCTCCGTCAAGCTCAGGCAAAGAATGCCGAAGTTTATAACCAAATTCCTATTACTCCATTTACAGATGTAGCTTAGGGGCCTAATTTTATCTGGGGGGGGGGACGGGATTAGTGGGGACGGTGGGACTGGGAGAAGCGGCAGGAATGGGGGGATTTTCGGGTTTACGGACTTGGGGAACGGGTAACAGATAGAAAAGTAGGGCGCAAGCGACAAGACTGCCTAATCCTGCCAAAAAAGGTACTGTTCGACCGGCCGCCGATTCATTCACCTTATGGTAGCGACGGGAAACTGGCTGTAATTTCAGGGTTAGGTCAGGTAAAGTGCGAGTATCGGCAAAAAATTGGTCAATCGCTTCTATTAAATCGAATAACTGCACGGTACTGATTTCTATCTTCACCGGACTTTCCGGGATATTCAAGTCCGTTGATGGATACCAAACCAGACGATGGAGATTATGGTCAATCTTTTCTAGGTACACATGATCTGGTTCATGGACGGGGTCTTGGGGATGACGAACACCACTCAAAAATTCTTGGGCATACTGACTGACCGCTTGGACCAAATTTTCCAAGAAAACCCGACCACCTTGCAGGACTTTATTGGCCCCGATTAACCGACATTCTACGTTAGTCAAAATTGAGAGTAAAGGTCGGCTATCACCGGGGTTAGCTGGGGCGAAATCATCGCCGAAACCATCGAGAATCAGGGTACAATTGGGCAAGCTATACTGTCTTCTCATTTCTACACGATCTCCCCATCAAATAAACTAATCCAAAACCGCTGCATTCCCGTCGTACCAGTACAAAATAATAACTGATCGAGAAGGGATAAAGCCAGTTCATTTAAAGCATTTTCATCGGCTAGATAAACCGATACTTTGGCCCGGCGGGGGTTCATGCGACTGCGAAAATTGGAGCGAAATCGTTCTAGATATTCTGATAAAAGAAAATTATTATCCACGGGTAAACCCTTTGATTCCATCTGTTGCCGCGCTAACAGTAATTGTCGGATGGATATAGCTAGGGGTTTGGCCCGATAACTGGCAATGATAACTAAAGCTTTTGCTTGGTCAAGGGTGAGACGGTCGAGGGTGTAGGAAATTCGCCAGGGATTAGTACAGCGTAAGCGCCAGAAAATAATCCGGTTTCTGACAATTTTATCGAGTCCTAGTTCTTTACAGAGGGCTAACAGGGCCTCCCCGGCACCGACTTCTAAGGATTCCAACGCTAATAGCATTAAATCGATATGCTGTTGGAGATGTAGGGCGCATTGCTGACTGGCAATCGGAAAATCGGGTAAAACGCTTAAAATAACCGGTTTTTCTGGGGCTGATGTTGTAGATTCGGGCGTTAGGCTAGTAGAGGTCATGATATAGGAGAACTAAAACACAAGGGCGATCGAGTCAGGGTATTGTAAATTGTATTGTATAGATAGCTGTCCCCCATTTTACGAGACACGGAAACCGAATGGATCTGAAATCACTGATTCGCGATATTCCCGACTTTCCCAAACCGGGTATTGTCTTCCGCGATATTACTACCCTACTCAATCATCCCCAAGGATTACGTTACACGATCGATACCCTAACGGCAAAGTGTCGCGATTACGGTTTATCCCCCGATTACATTGTCGGTATGGAATCCAGGGGTTTTCTCTTTGGTGTTCCTTTAGCATACCAATTAGAAGCGGGATTTATTCCCGTCCGGAAACCGGGCAAATTACCCGCCGCCGTTCATAGTATCGAGTATGATTTGGAATACGGAAGCGATAGCCTCGAAATTCATCAAGACGCGGTGGCATCCCATCATAAAGTCTTAATTGTCGATGATTTAATCGCGACGGGAGGGACGGCGAAAGCAACGGCCGATTTATTAGAAAAAATTGGTTGCGAGGTGTTAGGATTTGCCTTTATCATCGAGTTAATCGACCTCGGTGGTCGGGAAAAATTACCCGATTTACCGATTATTACCCTCATCGATTATTAGGTTTTTTTTAAGTACCTAAGCAGAATTAATTACACATTTCGCTAACACTCTGGCAAGAGTGCCTATCTCAAAAATGCCAATTAATTCTGCGCGACTATTTATCTCCTGACTCCTGAATTGGAGTCCCCACTAGGAAATTAACTTGGCACGATTACTTATGACGGCGACCGATGATAATTATAAGGCTGCAACCGCTCGATCGAGTGCTAATGGGTTACAATCTCTCCTAACTAGCGAAACTTTTTTATATATTGTCAAGCGTGTTCTCCAGGGTTTATTAACCCTGTTGTTGGCCTCGGCTTTGAGTTTCGCTATTATCCAATTAACCCCCGGCGGTTTTCTGGCTTTGCTTGACCTTAATCCCAAGATTAGTCAGGAAACTAAAGAACAATATATTGCCCTTTTTGGTTTAAAAGACCCGCCGATTGTCCAGTATTTTAAATGGTTGTGGCAAGTGGTAACTCAGTTTAATTTTGGTCTGAGTTTTACCTATTTTCGTCCCGTGTCTTCCCTATTATTAGAGAGAATTCCAGCGACGTTATTAATGTCTTTGACTTCCATCATTTTAACCTGGGCGATTGCAATTCCCTTGGGCATTCTCAGCGCCGTCAAACAAAACCAATTTATCGATAAATTTTTCCGAGTTATCAGTTATATTGGTCAAGGGTTCCCCAGTTTTATCACTGCCCTTTTACTGCTAATTCTCGCCCAAAATGTCTCGCCGCTTTTACCAGTGGGTGATATGACCAGTATTAACTATTCTGAATATTCCCCTATCGGTAAAGTTTTAGATATCGCTTGGCACATGATTTTACCAACTATTGCCCTGACAGTTACCAGTTTTGCGGGATTACAAAGATTGATGCGGGGACAATTATTAGATGTTCTGCGACAGGATTATATTCAAACCGCGAGGGCGAAAGGTTTACCGGAAAATAAAGTTATCTATGTCCACGCTTTACGCAATGCTATTAATCCCCTGATAACTCTTTTGGGCTTTGAATTTTCTAGTTTGTTAAGTGGGGCATTTATCGCCGAATTTTTCTTTAATTGGCCAGGATTAGGTCGCTTAATTTTGCAAGCTGTGACGGCTAAAGATTTATATTTAGTTATGGGCAGTTTAATGATGGGTGCTACTATGTTGATTATCGGTAATCTCCTGGCTGATTTACTTCTCAAAGCTGTAGATCCTAGGATTAAATTGGAGGATTTAAAGTAGGGTGATAGGGAAATTTCAGCTAAATTTCCCACTACCCAACGGGTGCATCTCACATTTGCAGAAATAGGGACAATAAGCAATTATCAGTGACCCTTAAATTATTACAGATGTATCAGCAGCTGCGTGTAAGCATCCCACCGAAAAACTAATGCGCGGGGGGTTTGGGGGCGGCGCCACGCTCCCAACGGGGGGTTTGGGGGGTAGAACCCCCCAAAAGCTTGGATTGAGTGATAAAATCGGAAGTAATGCCCGATCTTAGCCGAGAGTTTCCCCGTCAAAATCCCAATTGGTAGATTTACAAAAATGAGATGCAGCCTCGGTCGTCGGTCGTCAGGAGAATTAAGAATGAATAATAATCAATTAAGGGGTATTAAGTAAGGATTGTTAAATGGCATTAACAGTGCTATCTTTTCCCTGATTAATGTTTACTGATAAACCGGTAGGCGTGGCTTTAATTCCCAGCCATAAACTGCTAAAAATTCCTTTAATTTATCGGGGTGTAAATGGAGGTAATCGGGATTAACTTCATCGATAATGCCAATACCGCCTAAATCCCGCGCTCCTGCCGCTAAACAATCCAAGAGAAAAAGAGGATCGGGTACTAAATTCGGGGGAATTTGAATGACAATATCTGGGGGCAAAATTTCCCTGGCTTGCCTAACCAGATCGGGTAATTTTTGCAGATCAAAAGGATTATTTTGCCACTGTTCTCTTTTGCCCGGATTGTAGGGTTGTAGGATCACTTCTTGAATATGTCCCCAACGTTGATGAATAGTGGCAATAGTTTCTAAGGTTACTAAGCGATCGCATTCTGTTTCACCAATTCCTAATAATAAACCCGTGGTAAAAGGAATTCCTAATTCTCCCGCCCATTGTAACTGCTCTAAGCGCAGGGATGGCACTTTACTAGGGGCATGACGATGGACAGTATTTAATAAAGTCACCGTCATTTGTTCTAACATTATGCCCATAGATAGATTGACATTTTTCAGTTTTTCCATCTCGGCAAAAGTTAAAATCCCCGCATTGGTATGGGGATAAAAACCCATATTTAAAGCCAATGCTGCTAAATTATAAATATGCCGAAACCATGACTCTCGATTGGCTGCTAAAGGATGAACTTCGCCGCTAAGAATTAAAATTTCCGTAATTTCCGAACCCTGCAAAGCAGTTAAAATCTCTTTTGCCTTGTCTAAACTTAACCAGCCATCAGTGCCTAAATCCCTGCGAAAATTACAATAACTGCAACGATTGAAACACTCGTAGGTAGGTACAAGGGTATGAGAGGGACTATAGGTGACAATTCTTGACATTTTTTTCGGAATTGGAGTTCATTACGAGCATTCAAGGGCGATAAAATTTGCTATCGTGGGGAGAATTGCTGTTTTATTCACTTAAAAACACCCTCCCTTTTCGCTTCCTCCTATGATTTTCGATCCTGCCAGTCTTCCCTCCCATCGTCAAACGATTCGCCCGATTAGCGCCACGGCCCTGCACGGAATTGTATTTCAAGATAACAAATTAATCGCTATCGACGCAAAAAACGGCTATTTATACCAAATTGCCCTCGATACTGGTCATACAACTGTACTTAATTCCCATCGCTGGCAAGAATTCGTCGGGACGACGGGATTGGCCATCGATGATCAAAATAACCTCTGGTTTACTACCCGCGAAAATCTCTACTGCTGCACTCTCGAAGATTTTACCCCGAAATTTTTTACCCGTCTTCCCTACACCGCTAACGGAGTCGCCGTAACTGGTAACACAATTTATGTCACTTGTCAACGTTCTGGACAAATCTTTATATTTGATCGCCAATCGGGACAGGAAATTACTCGTTTGTACGCGCCTGGTATCGGCATCGAAAATATCACCATTCGCGGGGAAGAACTTTGGTTAACGGATACCCTAGAACAAACGGTTTACTGTCTTGATCGCGCCACGGGAGAACAGCTTTTTAGCATGATAACTCCTTTTGAATCGCCGACGGGATTAGCATTTTATCGCGATGCGAACAGTGGCAAGGATATCCTATATGTGGCCTATGCTTTCCAAGAACCCTTTATCCGCGATAATCCCAATTCCGAACAGGTTTACGAACTTAGTTATCGTCCGCGTACTTTTGTCCATCCTCTATATTTTCACTACGATCCCGCTAAAAAATACGCCCTTTCTAACGGTTATCTGATTGAATTATCCTACGTCGAGGAATTGGAACCTCTATATAATATCGAACTAAAAGATGTGGAATGGCGCATCGCTTTACCCTTAGAAACACCACGGCAAAAAATTCGCAGCGTCGAAGCGGTGGGATTGCCTTTTATTGAAGAAATTCAAGACGGGCAGCGGGTGGCAGTATTTAAGTTCGAGCAAATAACCGGCAAACAACGTCATATTTTTGGGTGGAAAGTAGTCTTAGAAGTATGGGGAATTAAATACCAAATTACTCCCCAAGATTGCGAAGATTTACCCCCCTTACCCGCCGATTTTCCCGATCGCTATTTGATCGATAATGATGATCTGGCCATGAATACAGAAATTATCCTCAATGCTGCCGAAGAAGCGATCGGTCGGGAAACCAATCTCCTCAGAAAAGTTTATAGTATTCGTAACTACGTCTATGATCAGCTTTCCTACGGCATCAAACCCAACATCGACACCCCCGATATTGCCCTGCGGCGCGGAGTGGGTTCCTGTGGCGAATATGTGGGTTTATTATTGGCTTTGTGTCGTCTCAATGGTATTGCCTGTCGCACGGTAGGACGCTATAAATGCCCACCCCATCCCCTCGAACGTAATTTACCCCTCGAACCAGATTACAATCACGTCTGGATGGAATTTTATCTCCCCTCTATCGGTTGGGTTCCCATGGAGTCCAATCCCGATGATATCTTTGAAGGTGGTCCCTATCCCAATCGTTTCTTTATGGGTTTAGCTTGGTATCACACGGAAATTGCCAAAGATATCCCCTTTGAACGAATGCTCAGTGAAGGACAACCGGTGTTAAAAACCCAAGTTCCCATCGGCGATTTAGCGATTAATCACGTTCAATTCGTCATTCTTGAGGAATTAGCCCCAAAAGACTAGAATTCTGAGCCATCATCTAGGATGCCCATTTCTCTATCTCTTTCTTCTTTGAGTTCTTTGACCATTTGCAAACCCGCACCCACACAGAAGCCCAGGGCTGCCCCGGCACCGGCAAAATAACGTCCATAGATGATTTGATAGTTATAGGGATTTTTATAGTTGACTTGGCTGGGATTGCGTTCAATGCGGCTAATGCCATAACCGATACCTGCCCCGACTAAAGCGGTAACAAGGCCTGAAAATAGAACTAGACGAAAGTTCATGATCTTATCTCCCGATGGACTCTGACTTTAGATTATCGCTGAAAATTAGTTCCTGGCAAGCGATCGCAATAATTCGTTAAGTAGTCGTGCCAAATTAATTTCCCTTGAGATGTGTAATTAGGGTTTGCTGAATAAATCTAAAAACCTTGTTGGATAGGGTTTTTAGACTTGTTTTCCCTCAAAAAGTGCCGACCTTTGGAGTGATTGGGGGGAAAATTCAGGTACTTTTTCCCTGAAAATTAGGTAATTGACCCCCT
>NZ_JAPZQM010000221.1:0-3867 GCF_027530565.1 Microcystis sp. LE19-10.1B
TACCAAGCGATGTACTACAAGAAGGATAATGCAAGGTTTTTGAACGTCCCAATCCTATTTTCGCAGCATGAACATCGGACTTTAACAGGTCAAAAGCTTTATTTTAAAAGGGTTTTACCATTATTCAGCAAACCCTAAATAGAAATAATCTCCTGTCTCGGAGTCTCCTGTCTCGGAGTCTCCTGTCTCGGAGTCTCCTGATGGCTAAAACAACAAACCCTCCAGGGACAGAATAACTGTGGAACTTTGCCCTGATAAAGCCTAGCTCCAACAAAAATCCATCCCTAGGGGGTTGCGAAAAAGAAGAAAAAGTGCTTAAGGAAAACCCCTCGAGTTGATGAAAGAGGCGGTCAGGGGTTAGAATTAGGGATAAGAATCTATATTGTCTTTTTGGTCGGTCCTGTCAAAATTAGCCCTTTTGACTGCCGATTTTTTTTTCCTTATCCCTACTCCGTAACCTATTTAAGCTTCTACCGGTTCTTCTGATTCCGTTTGTTTGAGGTGGATGTGCTTGTAGCCAAGTTTGATTTCAAACTCATCGCCAGGCTGCAAGTTCATTTGTTCGGTATAGGTGGAACCGATGACGATTTGACCATTTTTATGGACACTAACCCGGAAAGTGGGTTCGCGGCCGCGGCCATCTTTAGTGCCTTCGGGATCAAGAGGAACCCCTTTTGCACCCAAAACAGCATCGTAAAAGTCGGTTAAATTGACCCGAACCTGACCATCTTTACTTTGAGAGTAGTAACCACAACGTTTTGCCGTTTCGCGACGGGGTAAGTGGGATAACTCTTTGACTTTTTGAAGTAGAGCTTTCCCGGTTAGGGGAGTAGGAGAGACATCACTCATGGTACTTTTTAATGTTCCTTGATTTTTGACTGACTGTCAATTAAGTTTACACTGACAAATTGATCATACCAAAAATCTCGCCAAAAATGTCTAGAGGGGAATAATAAATTTTTTAAAACTGATGGTTCGGTGATGACAATCGTGGTAAGAAGACCCCGGACTAGGTAGTAAGTGTAAACCTTGTGGGGGAGGGGAAATTTTTGGTCAAGACTCTGGCAATTTTTGGTCGGGTGGGAGGAAAACAGGGGGGAGAAAGTAAGGCCATAAAACCGATAAAGCTATACCTAGCAAGGAATTGAGCAACTATAATTGTGGTTGGAGTTGGCAAAAAACTAATGACCCAGAGCAGCAAATCCGGGGTGATTAAACTGTTTTCGAGCGACTTCCCCATCTATCATTAGGCCTAGATACCCACCCCTTGGCTCAACCGACCGGGGAAAATCTTAAGGATTAATTACCATTACTAGCTCCCCTTTGGCCCGTTAACATCGATTATCCTGAGTATTAGGAGTCCCTCATCCCCGTGCCGAGTATGGAAGTTTCTTTTAAAATTCTGCGTCAACGACCCAACGACACCCCCTACCTAGAAAATTTTACCCTAGAGGTGGAGGCGGGAAATACAATTCTCGACTGCCTTAATCGCATCAAATGGGAACTTGATGGAACTTTGGCCTTTCGTAAAAATTGCCGCAATACAATTTGTGGCAGCTGTGCGATGAAAATTAACGGTCGTTCGGCCTTGGCTTGTCAACAAAATATCGCCAGTGAATTAAACCATTGTAGCCAAAAAGATGCCGGAGAAATTCCCGAAATCACGATCGCCCCTCTGGGTAATTTACCGATTATCCGGGATTTAATTGTCAATATGCAACCGTTTTGGGACGATTTAGAAAAAGTTGAACCTTATATTAGTAGTCAAGCACGTAGCATTCCCGAACGAGAATTTCTGCAAACTCCAGAAGAAAGAGCCAATCTCAATCAGATGGGTAACTGCATTATGTGCGGGGCCTGTTATTCGGAATGTAACGCCAAGCAAGTCAATCCTGATTTTGTCGGGCCCCACGCTTTAGCAAAAGCGCAGCGCACTCTAGCAGATTCCCGCGATGGTAATCAAGAAGGTCGCCTAGAACTTTATAACCAAGGCACCGCAGGGGTTTGGGGTTGTACCCGTTGCTATTTCTGTAATGCGGTTTGTCCTATGGAAGTGGCTCCTATGGATCAGATCGGTAAAATTAAACAGGAAATACTCGCTCGCAAGTCGGCCGATAGTAGTCGTCCCATTCGTCACCGGAAAGTTTTAGTGGAATTAGTCAAAGCAGGGGGATGGGTGGATGAACGCAAATTCGGCCTCTATGTGCTGGGCAATTATTGGCGCGATTTACAGGGTTTATTAAGTATTGCCCCCTTGGGATTGCGGATGATTGCTAAGGGTAAATTTCCCACTTCCTTTGAAGCTTCCGAGGGAACCGAGGAAGTGAGAGGTTTAATTACTGCCATTCAAAATTCTCCCTCTCGATAGTTAGAGCAATTTTCAGATGTATTATGAGCTATATTCTATTTGACTGGAGAACTCATTATCATGTTCGATCGAGATAGTATCCGTGGTTTTTCTGCCCTAATCACCCTTGTGGGAGTCGCTTCTAGTTTGGGTTTTAGCTTTAACGCACCGGCTTTCTCCCAAGCTATCTCTAACAATTTACCATTACTCTTAGCCCAAAAAAGCGAAAAGGTGCGAGTAGCGGTTTTAGACTTCGATTATAGCGGTCTCAGTAATCCCCAGTGGTTAACATTTCTCAATGGTGGAGCCAGTGGTGTCAGTGATATTCTCGTCAATAAATTGGTGGAAAGTGGTCGCTATACAGTCATTGAGCGCAGTCGCATTGATGCCGTCCTTAGAGAACAGAATTTGGGGGCTTCGGGACGGGTAGATGCCGCTACCGCTGCTCAAATCGGGCAAATTTTGGGGGTAGATGTGGTGATTATCGGTTCGATTACCCAATTCGATTTACAAAAAAAACAATCCGGTGGCTCGTTTATTATTTTTAGCACTGCCAAGACAGAAACCGATGCTTTTGTCAAGTTGAATGTCCGGGCAATTAATACCACCACGGCCGAAATTATTACCACCGCTCAGGGAGATGGTACTGCCAATCAATCCGATGGTTCAACCGTGGTTTTAGGCGTTGGGGGTGGTTCCCAAACTTCCAATGAAGGGAAATTACTCAGTATTGCCACCGATAAGGCAGTGGCGCGGGTGGTGGATAATCTCAATGATAAAGCCGACCAAATCGCCGCTACACCTCGCTCGCTCCCGACTGTCACCGCTTTAGTGGCTGCCGTGGCGGGAAATCAGGTAATTCTCAATAAAGGTACGGGAGAAGGTTATCGTGTCGGTTTACGCATTTCCATCGAACGGACGACTCAAACGGTCAAGGATCCGCAAACGGGTAAGGTTATCCGTCAGATTACTCAACCGATTGGCACTCTCGAAATTGTCGAAGCTGATGGTCAATCTAGCGTCGGTCGCATCATTACCGGTAATGGTTTTAAAGTCGGTGATTTAGCTAAACCCATTCGTTAGTTATGAATTATGAATTGGGGAAGTGGGGAAGTGGGGAGATCGGTAAACTTAAATCTGATAACTGATCACTGATAACTGATAACTGATAACTGATTACTGATAAGTGAACACTCACGAAAATTTGAAGTTATTTGACAATCCCGTCGCACTAAGCGCTTCGGGATTCTTAGTTCAACGAGTCCACTTAAATTAGATGCCTTGCGTTATCCAACCCAGAGGTGGTTCTCACGCTTGCGCGTTACTTTTCGTATGCCCTACGATAGTCCCCCTTGCCCCCCCCGACGTCGGGGGGGGGCAAGGGTAGGGCTGTTTCATTTAAATTAAGTATAGCTGATTTTGAGTCAATAAATTTGACCGAAGATTCTCAAGTTTATCTTGTTCTAACCAAAAGAGTTAGTCACAATAACTAATCTTTAATCCTCTGCCAAATTTATTAT
>NZ_JAPZQM010000010.1:0-8941 GCF_027530565.1 Microcystis sp. LE19-10.1B
GTGGTCAACTACCTAATTTTCAGGGAAAAAGTACCTGAATTTTCCCCCGATCCCCGCAATGGCTGGCACTTTTTGAGGGGAAAAAAGTCCAAAAGTCTTATCCAACAAGGTTTTTAGATTTATTCAGCAGACCCTAATTAGGTTTTCTGTCATTTAGTAAAATAATAGGGATTTTCTTCTGATTCGGTACGAGGTATGAACAGTATTTGGTTTAAGTTTGTCCATGCTTGCTGTGTTTTTTCTATGTCTATTGTTTGCATAACTATAATTCTCCATTAAAAGCGCGGCGCAATAAGACGGCGGGGAGTTTATTGATGGTGTCGAGTTGCTCTTTTAAGTTCTGTTTCAGGCGTTCCACTTCTTGCATTTGTTCGGTTAGAGTTGAGGCAATTTGTTGTTGTTTAGGGAGGGGTGGAATGGGAATTTCTAATGGTGCAATATCTTTCCCATTTATTTGAGGTACAGAATTCCCACTTTGAATAGAGGATAGATCCCAACTTTCAAACCAGAAATATAGATATTTATTAGATAAATTTTTCCCCGATGGATAGACTGCCATTAAATTAGGATCAAGAACTGCATTAACTGTTAAAATACGTTTTTTGTTTGTGGCGATTGCACCGCCCCTTTTTGGAAAAACTATAGATTGTGGTGGTATTATTCTATTGCCAGCCAAAGAACGCTTAGTATAAATCTGACCACTATTGATATAATTATTGTCACAAAAAGATTTATCCAAGTCAGATACTTTTAAACAGTAAACTCGTTCATCTACCTCAGAAATTATCTGATCTGGTAATGTATTTCCACCAATTATATGACATATTTCTCCTAACTTTCTCCTCTCCCAAGAATTAGCCTCCTCACTTTCAAAAACAGCCCGAAGATAGGCAGCAGGTAAAGCCTTGGCAGCTTCTAACTGTGCTTCTGTTGCTTTTCGTGCCTTTTCTACCGCTTCCATCTGTTCATTAAGAATGGCGGCTATTCGTTTTTGTTCGCTTAGGGGTGGGAGGGGGATTTTAATCCCTGAAAGACTTGTTCGTGTAATTTGAGGTTGGGCTGTTCCAGTTATCGCATCATTAAAACCTCGATTTGAGAGGTAATAGTAAAGGAAATTAATATCACAAAGTTCTCGATCCAGATCATCTAACGCCATAGCATTGCCCGTAATGTATGACTTCGGCGTTGAAAGATTAATCGTGCCGCAAGTAGCTCCTCTACATGTAATCATTAATGTCTCTTCAAGATGATTAAATTCATCGTAAAAACCAATGACTCCATTCGCACCATATACAGGATACCCTTCTTTTTTTAATGCTGATATTGGAATAGTTTTCCACTGCTTTGGTTTACAGACATCGACTAAAGCTACTTCTGTCCAACTCATCCCAACATCTCCTTTAACGCGTGTAAAACCTGATCAATCTTATTTTCAAACATAAATCAAACATCCTTTCGGTTGACTAAAACGGTGGGTTACGACGGATTGTTAGATTGACTTTAACGCCTAGATTGTTGCCGTCTAACCCACCCTACCAATGCACTCACCCCCCTCCAATGCGTAGGGTGGGTTAGCGATAGCGTAACCCACCACTCTCTTGGAATCACCCAATAAAAATAACATTCCTATCCTAATCAGATATTATACCATTCAACAAGCTTGGAGAAAGAAGCTGGGAGAAAGCGGGTTTCTTAACAAAATCTGAGCCTTAATTTAGCTATTTACTAGAAACCCGCTTTCTGTTCTATTTAGAAACCCTAAGCGGCAAACAATCTTATCTTAGCTTCCTGTATGATCTCAGAGGGTTTACCTACTAACTTTAACGCCGACAAACCCCCAGCCTTAATCACTTCCGGCACTTGAAAAATGAGCTTATTTTCTAATCCTTCCGTCCCCGACTTACCAAACTGAGAAGCGATCGCCCTCACTGTCGCCGCCGTTTCTTCTGGCATTTCGCGTAACCAATCCTCCTGTTTATAACTAAAAGCTTCCGCCCTTTCCAGACGAGTCAGACGGTGCAAACCATAACCTAACTCTCCCAAAACATCAAATAAATCGCAAGCTTCCAACTCATCTAGTGTCCTAATTATACTTGCCGATCGCCCCCCATCGGGCAGTATTTGTAATAACCTCCCCCGCTCCTCCGGCTGAACCCAAATTGAACGAAATAAGGTCAAATTAGTCACCTGATTAACCAAGGATTCCGCCAGCCTCTCTCGATACTCTTCTACCGTTATCGGCTTCGTTTCTCCGCCTACCGTCGTCAGAATATAGCGCCCCACCGGAGTAATATTTACCTCAAACCCCTCAACGGAGATAACCCGGCGTTGCTGCCTTTCCTTTGGTTCCGCCGCCGTCCCCTTTTTGGTGGCTAACTTATCGAGAAACTTCTCCCCAAATAAACGGGTAGCATTAGTGTAGTCATACACCCGAAACATTAACTTATTAGTGGGTAGATCCAACCGCGTCCCCCGCCCTACCATTTGATAGAAACTAATGGGAGAATTGACATATTTAAAAAAGACAATATTTCTCACATTGGGGACATCGACGCCGGTGGTTAAAAGATCTACCGTCGTCGCGACAAAATGGGAACGGGAACTGCCCTTTAAATCCGGCAAATAGTCATTACCCGAAGATTTGGCCGTACACTTGAAAGCATAATAATCCTTCGGCTTTTCCCCCTTAGCGGCACACCAACGAGCATAGAGATTATTCATCTCAATGGCTACAGCATCAGCATGGCGGTCATTAACACAGAAGATAATCGTTTTCTGTTCCACTTCCCCCGTTGTTAACAAATGATTGAATAAATCCCCCGCCATCGCCATCACACGGTCAGGGAGCAAAATTAACCGCTCATAACTGGTTTTCTCGTACATTTCCCTAATTTCTGCCTCTGGGATGGGCTGTCCCGTGTTGGCATCAAGGGGATTTCTGCTGTTGACCTCCTCCACTGTAATGCCCGTGTCATCGAGGTTGATGGCACTCCTAACAATTTCGCAGGCGGCAAGATAGCCATCCTCTATCCCTTGTCCGATGTCGTATTCATAGACGGGTTCGCCAAAATAGGCCATATTATCGGCGGTGATTTGTCTATCGGCTTCTGATTCGGGCGAGTCTTCTGTAAACTCCAATTCCCGGGGAGTTGCCGTCAACCCCACCTGTACCGCTTCACTGTTGCGGGTGAGAACTTGCGACCACTTACCCCAAGCGGAACGGTGACACTCATCGATGATGATATGGCTGAAATAATTTTCCGGGTAATGGGTGGTTAAAAAATTCCCCATGTCCTCTTCCTTGTCCACATTCAGAGTTTGATAGGTGGCAATTAAAACACGGGCATTCTTGTGGGGTTGGTTCTTTTCTACTTCCGCCGCCTCGGAACCGAAGGCAATTTGCAAAGCCGCCGCCCCCTGGGTTCTCAACTCATCGCGATCGCAGACAAATAACGCCCGTCGCAACTGTCCGGCATCTGCTATTTTTCGCAGTAGGTTACAGGCGATAAAAGTCTTACCCGCGCCCGTTGCCAGGGTTAGAAGGACTCGCGCCGGGGAGCCTGTTTGCTGGCAGCGGGCAATTTTTTCCAAAGCAGCGCGGATGGCAGCATCTTGGTAGTAACGCCGTCCTCCTTCTCCCCCCTTATAGGGAGTCAGCAGGGGACGGGCGACCTCCTCTGCTAGGCTGAAGCCTACATACTGCTCGTATCTCCCCCTCAGTTCGGCCGGGGTAGGAAATTGGCTGAGGGGCTGAGGGGCTGAAGTTATATTCGTCGTGCGATCGTGTTCGACAAAAAGATGACCGTTACAGGAGTACACAAACGGTACATTTAACCCTTTGGCATAGCGTTTAACCTGTTCTAAGCCTTCAGTGGGGGGCGCATCTTCCTTTTTTGCTTCTATTAGGGCGACGGCTAAGGGTTGGCTGTCGCTACTGACGGCAACTCGCAGGGTATAATCGATCCTTCCCCTGGCGCGTTCGGCTTCCCCATCGATAATTTGAATTGCCCCCGGGGTTTCTTCTCGCTTGAGACAATCCTCGGTCCATCCTCTTTGATGCAGGACGGGGTCAATTAATTTGGCTCTGGTGTCTGTTTCTCCTAATCCCATGGTTCTCTCAAGACAGTAAACAGATAACTGATAAGTAGCTGGTTATAATTAAATTAAAAATGGATTTTAGGTTCGATCCCCCCTGCCCCCCTTGATAAGGGGGGTGCCGGTAGGCGGGGGGATCCCCCCTTAATCCCCCCTTTGATAAGGGGGTGTCTGATAATTTTTAACGCCTACCTACTCAACTGATAACTGATAACTGATAAATGATAACTCAGGTTAATTAACTATTTTTCGCCTCTAATTTGGTCAAACGACTTTTAAGTTCCTGATTTTCCTGTTTCATTTTTTCTAATTCCTCGCGAATTTCCTGAATTGCTTTCTCGGAACCTAATTTTTTCTGGACTTTTTGTACTGCTTCCTCCGCTACACGACGGACACGACCATCGGGAGTTCGATCGCTCAAAGCTTGTAAAATAACGATAGCTTTGGCATTTTCTATCTGTCCTAAAGCGTTACACACTGCCACTTGCGTCAAGAAAAAAGTTTCCTTGGCAATGGTTTCTAAACGTTCCAAAATTACGGTTAATTTATCCGTGCTTTGTCCCGAAGAAATCGCTCCCAGGGCCCGAATAGCCCCTAATCTCAGGGGTTGAGGCGTGCCTAAAGCTGTGTAGGTCAAAATTGACTCCAAAGCCGCCGGGGAGGTTTTTAACTGGCTTAAACCGCCAATTGCGCCCGCTCTTACTACCTCATTCCACCCCTTTCTTGACTGTAAAATATGATTGAGCAGGTCAATAATTTCCCCTTCTTTATTTTGCAATTGTCCCACGGCCATGGAGCCTAATCCTCGCGCCGCGGCCGCTTCCACATAATAACTAGCATCTCCGGCTTCTAGTAGGGATTTAAGCGCGTTATAACTATCTAAGGTTTTAATTTCACTTAATCCCTCGACAACTGCCCGACGTACTTGTGCTTTTTCATCGTTTAAACCTTTAATTAAAGCAGTAACTGCCTGATCTAAACCAAGAGTTGCTAACTGTTTGGCCACCTCCACACGCACCCCCCAAAAAGGCTCATTTTCTAGGGATGTCCCTAAAGCTTCGATCGCTTCTAAACCGCCTTTTTTAGCAATGGCTATGGCTGCATAGATACGGGAAATTGGATCGGTATCCTGTTGTAATTGCGCTTTTAATTCACCGATGGGATACTCAAGAGTGACGGTTTTGAGGAAATTATTACCCCGATCGAACTTGACAAAATCGGGCTTTTGTGCTAGGGGAAAATAGAAAGTTTGTTCTTTTTGGTGAATCCGCAGATTGTAGGTAATATCCTCAGAGTTGAGATAGGCAAAAGCGACGGGAATTTTCAAGTCGAATAGTTCTTTTTCGTCCTGGGTTTGGGTGACAGTTAATTGGGCTAAATTATTCTGATTGTCCCAACTGTAGGCCACCTTATAATCGGGATGACCACCGCGATAAACGTACTGATCAAAGAGGAATAATAAATTGTACCCGGTCGCTTTTTCGATCGCCCGTAATAAGTCCACAGTTTCCACGGTTTTATGGGCATTATCTCGCACAAAAGTCTGAATCGCTTTTCCGAATAAATCTTCCCCTAAAATAGAGCGGATCATGTGATAAACACAAGCGCCTTTTTCGTAGAGATGACGATCATAAAGTTCGATCGCTTCTCGATAAACATGAGTAACAATCGGACGACGATAGCGGGAAGTATCTTCTTCTAAATAACTTCTTGCTTCCCCTAATAAATAATAACTACCAGCAGCTTTTCCGTATTCCGATTCTGTCCATAAAACCTCAGAATAGGAAGCCATTCCCTCTTTAATCCAAGCGTGAGACCAGTGTTTAATTACCACTAAATCACCGAACCATTGATGAGCTAATTCATGGGCAACTAAGCTTTCTGTCCAAGTATGATCAATGCTGGCTCTTTGATCAATTAAACAGCGATCGGTTAAAATTGTGGTAGAAGTATTTTCCATCCCACCAAAAATAAAATCATCTACACAAACTTGCGCGTATTTGGGATAGGGATAGGGATAACCAAACTTTTGGCTAAAAAACTCGATCATGCGGGGAGTTTTACCCATACTTCTTTGGCCTTCTTCTTCCCGTCCTTTTTCCACATAATAAGTGACAGGAACACCATTCCATGAGTCGCATAATTCAGCAAAATCTCCCACCGCAAGAGTCATTAAATAGGTGGGATGAATTTGCTTTTGTGACCAGTGATAAATTCTGTCCTCACCAACGGTTGCCACCGAGATTAATTCCCCGTTAGAAATAGCGATATAGGGTTGGGGAATTTTCACCCGAATTTCGGAGGTAGTTAATTGGCCAGGGTAATCAAAACAGGGAAACCAAAAGCGAGAATCTTCATCTTCTCCCTGGGTCCAAACTTGCATCGGTTTATCGGGATAATATTCATCGGGGCCGATAAAATATAACCCCCGTTGTGGTTGCTTAACCTGATAGTTAATCGTCAGGATAATCGGTTTATCGGTGGTGGGTTGCAGCAGATGAATGGTCAGAAGAGAACGATCATAGTCAAAGGGTTGACTGATACCTTCAATGAACACAGAATTAATATTTAAATCCACCGCGTCCAGAGTTAAACTGCTAATTCCCTGACGAATGGGGGTGAGGGTAATCTGACAGCTGCCCTGAAAACTTTGTTGAGGAATATCAATAATTAAATCGAGAAAAATATGATTAACTTGTCCGGGTCGATCGGGGTTATAATGGGGTTTAGCCCCGGGTAACTCAAAGGGTTGACGCTGATTATTTTCTGTGTCGATGGTGAGATGAGACATATTAGCCCTAACTTGCTGATTTTTGTCCGGTAAACTTAAATTAACACGATCGGTCGTCCCTTTCCTTGCTAATAATAATCCCACCCCTATGAATCTCCCTTCCTTTCTCTGGTTATGGAAAATTGCCGCTTGGTCGATGGGATTTACCCTCTTTGCCTATTTTTTACTAGCGGTTTCGGGGGTAAACATGGGTTATCGACGACTCGCGGGCCAATCTCGACCGAAATGGTTAAGATCCTTTCATCTCCTCAGCGGCCTGATCATGGTTGCTTTGGTCTTAATTCTGCTGGGAATCGGATTAGTGGGAACAATCGGTCATTATGGCAGTTTAGGCCACTCTTCCCACCTGATAGCGGGTTTATCGGTGGTTTTTCTGGTTTTTGTTTCGGCAATTAGCGGCCTGAACATTACAACTCATCCACCTCTAGCGCGGTCTCTCCACATCGGCACTAATCTTTTATTGTTTCTGGGTTTTCTTTTTGTTACCCTAACAGGATGGGATGTGGTCCAAAAATATCTACAATAGAAATAGTCGGCGATCGAGTGGAGACTGTTTGATCGAGAAAAACTAGCTAAGTAAGTGGATGTTAAAAATTGTCACATCCCCCCCCCTTATCAAGGGGGAATTAAGGGGGGATCCCCCCGCCTATCGGCACCCCCCTTATCAAGGGGGGCAGGGGGGATCAAAGACAAAATCTATCTTCAATTTAATTGAAACCACTTACTTATCTCATCCCGAAAAATCGCTTTTTAGTGACAGAATACTCACCCCCAAATCATTATGCAAACCGTCGAATCACAAGCTATTAACACGATGTCAGTGCCAAAAAAAGGGCTACCGGTAACAATTATTACTGGTTTTCTTGGTAGTGGTAAGACTACCCTCCTCAATCATATTCTCAGCAATCAACAGGGATTAAAAACTGCTGTTCTTGTCAATGAATTTGGTGAAATCGGTATCGATAATGAACTGATTATCAGTAGTGATGACAGCATGGTAGAATTAAATAATGGCTGTATTTGCTGCACGATCAACGAGGATTTAATTCAAGCGGTTTATAAAATTCTCGAACGTCCCGAAAAAATCGATTATTTAGTCGTAGAAACCACAGGATTAGCCGATCCTTTACCGGTAGCCTTAACCTTTTTAGGGACGGAATTACGCGAAATGACCCGTTTAGATTCCATTGTCACCATGGTGGATTGTGCCAATTTCAGTCTCGATTTATTCAACTCGCAAGCGGCCTTAAGTCAAATCACCTACGGTGATATTATTGTTCTCAATAAAACCGATCTAGTGGATGAAGCGGATGTGGATTCTTTAGAAATAAGAATCCGGGACATGAAGGAAGGAGCGAGAATTATTCGTACTAGCAAAAGTCAGGTCCCTTTACCCTTAATTCTCAGCGTCGGACTATTTGAATCGGATAAATATTTCGACACAGAGGAAGAACACCACGACCATGATCACCACGACCACGATCACGACCATTGCGATCATGATCACGACCACGATCACAATCATGATCATCACGATCATTCCAATCATTTAGAGGTGGATGGATTTACTTCTATTTCCTTTGCTAGTGACCAACCTTTTTCGATTCGGAAGTTCCAATATTTCCTCGATAATCAGTTACCAGAAAGCGTTTTCCGCGCTAAGGGTATTCTCTGGTTTGATGAAAGTCCTAAACGTCATATTTTTCACCTCAGTGGCAAACGTTTTACTCTCGAAGATGACGAATGGAAAGGTACTCCCAAAAATCAGCTAGTTCTTATCGGTCAAAATCTCGATCATGAAACCCTAAAAGAACAGATTAACAGTTGTCTCATTTTACCTGCTGTCAATCGCGGTAAAGGATTTGGGAAATAAACCCCGCTTTGTAAATCTACTAAGTTGGGATTTTTAAGGGGAAACTCTCTGCTAAAGTCGGGCGTTACTTTCGATTTTTTCCCTCAATCCAAGCTTTTGGGGGGTTCTACCCCCCAAACCCCCCGTTGGGGGCGTGGCGCCGCCCCCAAACCCCCCGCGCATTAGCTTTTCGGTGGGATGCT
>NZ_JAPZQM010000412.1:0-9377 GCF_027530565.1 Microcystis sp. LE19-10.1B
TGGCTTTTAAATGTTGATCTAGTTGTTCTTTTTGGTCTGTATTCATGATTCTACCGTTTAATTGTTTCTCTTTATTTTGCCTTAGCTAACGTTTTTAGTCTCTAAGCATTTATACTTATGGCAAAATTGGGATGCTCCCGATTTCACCCCCGTAGAAGCGCGATATCTTCGTATCTTCGGAACACAAGGCGATCGCCTATACGGAGTGGGAGAAGTTATGGCGTTTGGACAACTAAAGTCAGTCCCCGAACCTACATCAACCCTCAGCCTTGTAGCCCTCGTTACTCTCGGCGCGGCTTCAACCCTCAAGCGCAAACTCAAACCATAAAAGTAGGCTAAATTGCTTACAAAAATACTATAAATGCCCCTTCATTCAGTCAGTTGAGGGGGTTTTATGTTTTGCCTGTGCTTCTACTTATTAAATTTTATTAATTAATTGCTCAAAAGTAGTTTCTTGTGGTAGAAAAAGATTTTTTGTACCGATAGGGTAAAATTTAATAGATATTGTAATTTTATGCCATAACGGAAGTTAATTACAGCAGTTACCTTAATGGTGAAATAACTTCTTTATTTGAGGGGTAGTTTTAATCGGTGGGGAAAGGGCGATACTTAAGGATTAATTCTCGCACCGATTCCCCTAGATTTAATCTCAATCCCCTAGACAAATACCCAAACCCCTGGCGGTTTTGACTAAAGTTTCTTCGGGATCGACGACGCGATAGGTTTTAATCGCCTCCTCAATGGGAACACTGACCACTTGCCGATTTTGCCAGGCCACCATGCGATCGAATTCTCCCCTGGCGATCAGATCCACGGCCGCCACCCCAAAAGCCGCCCCCAGTAAGCGATCCATCGGAGAAGGAATACCCCCCCGTTGAATGTGGCCCAGGAAAGTCACTCTCGTTTCGGCCCCGGTTTCCCTGGCAACTTCTTCGGCTAAATAGCGACCGATACCCCCGAGACGATCTTCTCCTAGGGCTTCCTTTTGCACTAGGCGATTGCCGGTTTCCGTACGCACAGCCTCGGAGACAATAATCAGAGAAAACTGTTTATCCATACGCTGCCGTTGCCGGATCTTCTCGCAGACCTTCTCTAATCGGTAGGGAATTTCGGGAATGAGAATGATATCAGCCCCCCCCGCAATACCGGCAGCCAGGGCGATATGGCCGGCATCTCTACCCATAACTTCTAGAATCATCACCCGGTTATGACTAGCGGCGGTAAAATGGAGGCGATCGAGGGCTTCTGTGGCAATATTAGTAGCTGTATCGAAGCCGATGGAGACTTCTGTAGCTCCCACATCATTATCGATGGTTTTGGGGATACCAATCAGATTAATGCCTCCCTGTTGGGCAATACGGCGCAAAATCGCCAGACTACCATCGCCACCGATGCCGATCAGGGCATCCAGTCCCAGACTATGATAGCCGTCAATGATGTCCTGAGAGCGATCGATCAGGGTTCCATCGGGCATCGGGAAAGCGAAGGGATCCCCCTTATTGGTAGTACCGAGAATTGTTCCTCCCATCACCAACAGGCGATCGACTCCTTCAATATCAAAGATAGTGGTTTTGGGGGGACGGCTAACTAATCCGTTAGTTGCTTCTCGAATACCCACCACTTCCCAGCCATAATTGCCACTGGCATGGTGGACAACGGCACGAATGGCGGCATTTAAACCCGCACAGTCACCACCACTGGTGAGAATTCCAATTCGTTTTTTTTCACCCATAGGTTTTTGTCAGGAGATCAACAAATCTATATTTAGGGAAAAGTTGCGGATAATGCCTGAAAATTAAGAAAGTTTCTAGATCGTCCCTGACAGCTAGGGGAAAAATCCGCCCCTGTCCCCTCAGTCCCCCTAGCAGGAAGTTTGACCCACCTCCGGGTTTTTAACTTTAATACTGGTCAATCGATCACGAGCAGGGTATGCAGGGCGACACGGATTCCCATTATACTAGAAAGTATATAGCAATCTTAGGGCATTTGTCAACCCTAATATACGAGAAATTTTCTGATAACTGATAGCCGATCAATTTAACTATTTACTGCTTGCTGAAGACGGGATAGATCCCAACCTTTTTGATTGAGAAGTAGCCAAGACTGCATTAAATCCGGACCGTGTAACTCCCCCATCAAAGCGGCGCGTAGAGACTTCATCACCAGACCTTTTTTAACCCGATGGGCTTTAGTTGTTGTCTCAACAATTCCCTTAGCAGCTTCTCCGGTCAAATCGGGAGTAATAGCGGCGAGAATATCCTTGATAATATCCTTAACTCCCTCTAATTGTAATTGACTTAAAGCCTCCTGATTATAATTAGCCAGAGGGGTTAAAAGTAAGCGACTTTCAGCGACAGCATCGCTTAAACGAGTTAAACTCGGACCGATGAGAGTAGCCAAACCGATCAACCAAGCTCGATCGGTTTCAGCAGCAAAATTATACCCTGCTTCTTGCCAGTAAGGGAGAAGTAAAGGCACTAATTCCTCACCGGTTAAACGATGGAGATATTGACTATTAATCCAATCCAGTTTAGTCCAGTCAAATTTTGCCCCCGCTTTATTTACCCGTTCTAAACTAAACACTTCAGCGGCCGTTTCAAGGGTAAAAATTTCTTCAGTGGAATCGGGAGGAGTCCAACCGAGGAGAGTCATGTAATTAACCAAAGCTTGCGGCAGAAAACCCAGTTTTCGGAAATCATCGATCGAAGTGACTCCATCCCGTTTAGATAACTTGCGACCCTCCTGATTTAAGATCAAAGGACTGTGGGCAAACTCCGGCACTTTTGCCCCCAAAGCTTCGTATAAAAGAATTTGTTTAGCCGTATTAGCGATGTGATCTTCCCCACGAATAACATGGGTAATTTCCATATCGATATCATCAACAACTACCGCTAAATTATAGAGAGGCTGACCGAAGTTTTCCTCCCCATTTTCCGAGGTACGAGCGATCACCATATCCCCCCCTAAATCACTACCTTTCCAGATAACTTTTTCCCGGATTAAATCCTGCCAAATAATTTCTCGATCATCGTCAATAATAAAACGAATTACTGCTTTTCTCCCCCCTTGCTCGAATTGAGCTTGTTGTTCGGGGGTGAGATAACGATGACGATTATCGTAACGGGGGGCAAAATTGCGGGCTTTTTGTTCTTCCCGCATTTTTTCCAATTCTTCTGGGGTACAATAACAACGATAGGCTAAACCTCGATCGAGCAGGGTTTGAATAGCCTGACGATAATAATTAAGGCGTTGAGTTTGAAAAAAAGGACCTTCATCCCAATTCAGTCCTAACCATTGTAGGCCCGCTTGAATATTTTCCGTATATTCTGGTCGAGAACGTTCTAAATCTGTATCTTCCACGCGCAAGATAAATTTACCCCGGTGATGATGGGCAAAAAGCCAGTTAAACACGGCTGTGCGTGCTGTTCCAATGTGTAAATTTCCCGTGGGACTGGGGGCAATACGAACTCTCACTGTCACGATTTAACTCCTAGGTTTTTTGCGGCAACGATATCCCATATTATGGCAAATTCACCTAGGCCAACTCGCGAAATTAAGAAAATTAAGTGGGTGGGTGGAATTAAATATAAGATGAACGTAGGTTGGGTTGAAGCATGAAACCCAACTCCCGCATGGGTTACGCTACCGCTAACCCATCCTACAAAGAATTTTGCCTCCCTACTTAAATAAATAGCTACCAAAAGGTGAGGGAGGAACAACAAACTCTCAAGAATTGAAGTTTCCCTCTCCGGGGAGAGGGGTTGAGGGGGAGATATTTCAATAACCGTGTTATTTCGGTAATTTAGGCAGCGACTAAAGATTTGCTCAAAGGTTGCCAACGGAAATATCTTTCCCCACCCAATTCGAGGACAAATTTTAACCGGGGTTCCTGTTGACTAAGATTAATTAAGTATTGTTTTTCTTCCGAGGACAAAACAAAACTTTCAATAATCCAAATCACTAAACCTTTAGATTTGGGGGGTAAATTTTCCAATTGATAGGTAGCAATGGGAGGAATAAAATAAACCGGTCCGACGGCTGCTTCCCGACCAATATTTTTTTTACCTAAATGGGGGGGACGGACTCCATGAATGCCGGTAAGATAGGCACTTAAATCCCCTAGACCTCTAGCGGTGATATGCAGGACATTGTAACCGGTGGCCCGTAAACGTCTTTGATAGCGTCCCTCGTAACCCCCTTCTAAGGGTGCGTAAACCCCTAAAGCACCGTATTGTTCCAGATCGCGAATAAATGGTTTTCCCGTGGTCAGTAGTGCCATAGCTAGTGAAAAAAATCTTTTCCCCTATAATCGCACGTTTTGTTAAGTTGTGCGTCAGCTGAACAAAGAAAGACTTAAGATCAAAGATAGAGAGGGACAATCGCTACT
Organism: Microcystis sp. LE19-10.1B; assembly: GCF_027530565.1. Lineage (NCBI taxonomy): Bacteria > Bacillati > Cyanobacteriota > Cyanophyceae > Chroococcales > Microcystaceae > Microcystis > Microcystis sp. LE19-10.1B. The sequence continues at coordinate 4,388 of NZ_JAPZQM010000412.1, forward strand.
CTCCCAAGGAGGTAATATGTTTCACGATCTCCTTTATCCCAACGGACTGCTTTATATCCTGATTAAACTAACTGTTTTAGCTTTAGCAGTCTTACTCTGGTTTATGGTCGTTTCGGCCCCGGCTGTTTGAAAAAACACTGCTCTTGTACAATTAGCGTTCTATGCAATGGCTAAATTTTGTCGATGACTCCTGTTAAATTGCCGATCGATCCTTTTCTGAAACCCAACCTAACCACTAAACTCCTAGGGGTTGGGTTGGTATTGACAATTATTTTTATCCTGATTGCCCTGTTTTCGCCCCTTCTGCAAGCGATCGGACTGATTCAGGATCCAACCGACATTTTAAGCAATTATCCCCTACAAGCCCCCAGTTCTGCCCATTGGTTCGGGACGAATGTGCGCGGTTATGATGTCTTTTCCCGCACCCTATTCGGGGCGCGAGCGGCCTTGTCCGTGGTATTTTTGGCCACAGGATTATCTTTAGTCATCGGGGTTCCTTTAGGGTTAATTAGCGGTTATTTGGGGGGTAAGATCGATCGCGTTCTCCTCTTTATCATGGATACCCTCTACACCTTGCCGGGGTTATTATTATCGGTGGCTCTCGCTTTCGTCTTGGGTCGTGGTATCCTCAATGTAGCGATCGCTGTTAGCATTGCCTATATTCCCCAATATTTTCGCGTGGTCAGAAATCAAACCGCCAGCGTTAAAAATGAGTTATTTATCGAAGCGGCGCGAGCGATCGGTGCCAGTCCTAGCCGGATACTATCAAAATATCTTTTCTTTAATGTCGTCCAGAGTGTCCCAGTTCTTTTTACCCTCAACGCGGCGGATGCGATCCTTGTTTTAGGCGGTTTAGGCTTTTTAGGCTTAGGATTACCGGAAGAAGTGCCTGAATGGGGTCATGATCTCAAGGAAGCTTTGGCGGATTTATCTACAGGTATCTGGTGGACCACTTTATTCCCCGGATTAGCAATGACCACGATGGTGGTGGGTTTATCCCTCTTGGGGGAGGGGTTAAGTGAAATTGTAAACCCCCTGAGTCGTAAACGCTAAAAGCGGGGGCCAGAGTTCGAGAGAAATCATCTCAGGAGCCTCCACACCCTCAGCCTCTCTGTCCGGTAACGATGTAGGATACCCTTTGGGCGATATTGGTGGCGTGATCGGCCATGCGTTCCAGATGACGGATTAGTAAAGCCATCAGCAGGATTGGTTCCACCACACCCTTGATATCTCTTTGATGGGCGAGAGTGTGATAGAGATAATCATAGGCTCGATCGACCGTATTATCTAGTTCTTTCACCTTTGGACCTGCTTCTTGATCGAGGTCGGCCAGAGCAACAAGGCTCGTGGCTAACATATACTGGGCATGGTGGGACATAGCCTCGATCTCACCCATACAATCGTGGGGAGTATAGGCGAATAATTTGAGAGCTATTTCAGCCAAATCCTTGGCATAATCGCCGATACGTTCCAAATCGCGCACTAATTGCATAAAAGCACTTAAAAGCCGCAAATCTTGGGCTACGGGAGCCTGTAGAGTCATGAGAGTGGCACAATCTAACTCGATTTGACGGTAGTAGCGATCGATTTCCTTGTCAAGGGGGGCGATTTTTTTCGCCATTTCCAAATCCCTAGCAAAAAGGGATTGATGGCTAAGACGAAAGGATTCTTCGACCAAGGTGCCCATTCTCAGCACATCCTGTTCCAATCGCTGGAGAGAACGAGCGAAATAGGTGCGATCGGGATGATTGGTTTCTTTGGATAGGCTCACGGTCGGATTCGCTTAACATAAAACTACTCTTTCTCTACAGTGATAACAAGAAAATTTTCGATTTTGTACAGTTGTCCAGAGAACTTGACAGATTTTTTTTCTCCCCACACCCCACACCCATCACCCCACCTCCTTTTTTTGACGCGGGAGAGTGACTTGTAGGCGAGCGCCGCCGGTGTTAGGATCATTTTGAGCGACGATCGAACCGCCATGGGCTTGAATAATCTCTTTGGCAATCGATAAACCTAAACCGGTACTATAATCCTTTGTGCCTTGTTTTTGACGGGTGCGGGAAGGATCACCACGAAAGAGGCGATCAAAAACGTAGGGTAGATCCGCTTCGTTAAATCCCTTCCCGTTGTCGATAACGTCAATTTTCAGCCATTTTTCCCCGATAGTATCGAATATTTCCCGAATTTCTAGGCGAATTTTCCCCTGATCGGGACTATACTTAATGGCATTATCAAAGAGATTCAGGAAAACTTGCAGCAGACGAGAGTGATCCACTTCCAGCGTCCAATCCACCGGAGAGGAATAATCTAAGCTAATCTGTTTTTGGGCGGCTATTGGGGTGACAGTCTGCCAAGCGGCGCTGATGAGGTCCTCTAGATTAATCATCTGGTATTGTAAAGAGCGCCCCGCATCCGCTTGTAATTCACTAATTTCTAGCCAATCGCAGACTAATTGGCTCAAACGCTCCACTTCTTTCGCCATTTGTTCTAACCAGCGTCTTTCGGGAGCTTGGAGGCGTTTTTGTAAAGCTTCGGTAAGGAGAGAAATGGAGGTTAAGGGAGTGCGTAACTCGTGCGTTAAGTCAGAGAAAGCTCGCTCGCGATTTTGCGATAATTCGACTAAAGGCTGTCTATTTTCGATAAATACAGCGATTTCACCTTCCGGCAGCGGATAACCGTAACCCTTCAAGGCAATCGATTTAGGAGCAATCACTTGGCGATCGCTAATGGGGTTGACAGGATAATTAGTCGGGTAAAAAGTCCAAGTTTGCACCTGTGGACTCTGTTTTTGGCGAGTTTCTTGAATTAATTGATCTAATTCGTAGGATCGCACTAATTCCAGCAGCAGACGCACTTGATCTGGCTGCCAGCGATCGAGTTTGAGGAGATTAATTGCCTGTTGATTACACCAGAGTAGTTGATTATCGGTATCTATATGAAGATAGGCGATCGGCGCTAGTTCTAGCAAGGATTTCTGAATTTCTAAGCTCTTTTCTCGCTCTTGCAGACTTTGGGAGAGAAACTGTAATTCTCGACGCACCAGGGAGGTAACGGGAAAAGAGGCCGACAAATCCACCGAATCCGAGAGAGCGCTTAGGGTTCGCTTTAACTCTCTATTTAAGCGTGAGACTTGCCAATAACAAATACTCAAACCTAAAACTACTCCGAAAATAAAAGCGAAAATAGTCATTGTCTGCGCGAGCGGCGATCGCTAATCGGGAAAATATAATCGCTCACCTAGCCAAAACGATAACCGAAACCGCGTACAGTAATCAGGTATTCCGGTTGACTGGGATCGATTTCTAGTTTTTCCCGTAACCAGCGAATGTGAACATCGACGGTTTTGGTATCTCCTAAAAAATCTGGCCCCCAAATTTGTTCAATTAACTGCTCTCTTGACCAAACTCGGCGCGGATAACTCATAAATAGGTCGAGGAGACGGAATTCTTTAGGAGAAAGGTTAATTTCTTCATCTCGCACCGTCACCCGACATTCCTGGGGATAAAGAAGAACATCGCGGAATTTTCGCACGGGAGCGGCAGCTAGGGAAGTAAATCCTTGACGACGAATGAGAGCGCGACAACGAGCGACTAATTCGCGCATACTAAAGGGTTTAGTCAGATAATCATCGGCACCTACTTCTAAACCCAAAACTCGATCGGTTTCGCTGGCCTTAGCACTTAAGATTAAAATCGGGATAATATTGCCGTGATAGCGCAACAGACGACAGATATCAAGACCGTTGATTTGGGGTAACATTAAATCCAAAACGACCAAATCAAAACGAGACTCACCGTGATTAGATTCTTGACTTTGCAGTAATTCTAGGGCAACGCGACCATCACTAACACCGAGCGCCTCGTAACCTTCTTCTTCCAAAGCCAAAATAATCATATCCCGAATCACTTCTTCGTCTTCAACGATTAAAATCCGATGATTGGGAACGAAATCCGTACTCGCCGACAAGGGGGGGGTGTCAAGGGTTAACATAAAAATACTTGATTATTCGTCCTAATTTTATCTCAATTGGTCAACCTGCACTCGGGGGGGTAGAGCCGAATGTTATTACAGTTATCCACCTGGTTAGAGGTGGAATCCTATCTAGAACAATCTCAGGGAATTATTATTCCTATTGGTTCCACGGAACAACACGGGCCGACGGGACTAATTGGTACAGATGCTCTATGTGCGGAGGCGATCGCTAAAGGAGTGGGGAAACAGGTACGAGCAATGGTAGCACCCACCTTAAATGTCGGTATGGCCCTACATCACACGGCTTTCCCGGGTACAATTAGTCTTCGTCCTAGCACTTTGATTCAAGTCATCCTCGACTATGTGACTTGTTTAGCTAGAGCGGGTTTTCGTCAATTTTTCTTTATTAATGGTCACGGGGGCAATATTGCCACCCTAAAAGCCGCTTTTGCGGAAACCTATTATCATTTGGATTCCCTCAATTTGCTTAACACAAACGAGGTTAAATGTCAAGTGGCCAACTGGTTTATGGTGCGAGAAGTTTATCTTTTAGCCAAAGAATTGTATGGAGATCAGGAAGGTTCTCACGCTACACCGAGCGAAGTGGCGTTAACTCAGTATCTTTACCCTGAGAGCCTTAAAAATGCCTTTTTATCGGAAAAAGTGGCTTCTGGTCATGGTATTTACGGTGCGGCTAATTTTCGCCAAAACTACCCCGATGGTCGTATGGGTTCCAATCCTGCTTTAGCCACTCCCGAACACGGTCAGAGGTTCTATGAATTAGCCGTGAAAGAATTGAGTAATAATTATTTAGAATGGCTCTCTTGTCCTGTGTCTGAGTTGATTAGTGACTAAGCCACCGAGACCCAGAATAATTTAACTGTAACCCTAAGTAAGTAGCTGGTTATAATTATAGCGGTTCTCGCATCTGTGCGGCACACTTAAACCTTTGCTGATTAAGCTGTTCAGGATCGGGAATGTACCTCTTGTGAATCAGAAACGCTATAAATTAAAA
>NZ_JAPZQM010000452.1:0-2675 GCF_027530565.1 Microcystis sp. LE19-10.1B
AAGGACTATTAAGCTCTATACCTGAGATTAAGGGATGGGTTAGTCCTCGGTTAAAAATCCGATTTGAATTGAGAGAAGATGGGTTAGAAATTTATAGTTTAGATGGGCAGAAATTTTTGACTTCTCTTGAGTTATCTCAAAGGTTAGAACAAGAGCGTTTAAAATCTCAACGTTTAGCCGAATATATCCGTTCTCTGGGAATTGATCCCGATACTTTATAATGATATAATTGATGGGTTGTGACGAATACTAATTAACTGGTAAACTGCCGAAATTATTGTCATTGAACCTAGTCTAGGGCTATACTCAACTATGTAATCACTAAAAAAGCAAATCTATGAAAGCTTGGGCAAAATCTTTAGAAAAACCAGCAGTGGAATTTTCTGAAACCCAATTAACCCTATTATCTGGGAAAATTCCCGATGGATTGCGGGGTAGTCTCTATCGCAATGGTCCGGGGAGATTAGAAAGAGGTAAGCAAAAAGTTGGTCATTGGTTTGACGGAGATGGGGCAGTTTTAGCTGTACATTTTCATGATAAGGGAGCCAGTGCCACCTATCGTTATGTTCAGACTGCCGGTTATCAGCAAGAAAGCGCCGCTAATCAATATTTATTTCCTAATTATGGCATGAATGCCCCCGGCTTCTTTTGGAATAATTGGGGAAAAGAGGTAAAAAATGCCGCTAACACCTCGGTGTTAGCTTTACCCGATAAATTATTAGCTCTCTGGGAAGGGGGTTTTCCCCATAAATTAGATTTACAATCTTTAGAAACTCTAGGTTTAGATAATTTATCTAGCTTACAAGCAAAGGAAACTTTTTCCGCTCATCCTAAGCTAGATTTGTCCAGAGGAGAGATTTTTAATTTCGGGGTGACAATCGGTGCTAAAGTTAGTTTAAATCTCTATAAGTCTGACTCCACTGGTGAAATTATCCAGAAAAATACTTTTGAGTTAGATAGATTGTCTCTGCTGCATGACTTTGTTTTAGCAGGACAGTATCTCGTCTTTTTCGTTCCACCGATAAAAGCGGATAAATTATCGATACTGTTGGGATTTAAAACTTTTAGTGATGCTATGCAGTGGCAGCCAGAATTAGGAACAAGAATACTAATTTTTGATCGAGATTCTCTGCAATTAGTCAGTGAAAGTGTTACCGATTCATGGTTTCAATGGCACTTTGCTAATGGTTGTGTGAATGAGCAAGGCAATCTTGAAATTGTTTTTGTCCGTTATGATGACTTTAAAACTAATCAATTTTTAAAAGAAGTTGCCACGGGTGAAACCGAAACTTTAGCCATCGGAAAATTGGCAAGTGTCACCATCAATCCCCTATCAGCAAAGGTGATTAATCAGGAAATTCTCTCGGATTTAAGCTGTGATTTTCCCGTGGTTTCCCCGCAACTGGTGGGACAAAAATGGCAAAATACTTTTTTAGCTGTCCATCGTCCCGATAGCGATATTCGTCGGGAAATTATCGGACTTCCCGCTTGTTATAATCACTCCACAGGTAAGTTAACTATTGCTTATCTAGAAAGCAACTGTTATGGCAGTGAACCGATTTTTGTCTGCGATGGTTTATCTCCAGAAACGGGATGGTTAATCGTCGTGGTTTACGACGGCAATAATCACAGCAGCCAAGGGAGAATCTATGACAGTCAGCAGTTAGAAAAAGAACCCCTTTGCTGTCTGCAATTACCCAGTGTTATCCCTCCCAGTTTTCATGGTACTTGGCAAGAAAAATCAGAAAAAGGCAATATTTAGAAAACGGGTTTCTGCGAGAAACTATTTAGAAAATGGGTTTCTTCGAGAAACCCGTTTTCTGGACTTGTGAGAGAGAAGCTTTATTCGATTTCTCTACGGTTGAAGATTTAATCAATTGGTTAAATACTTTAACTGCTTAGTTCTTATGTTAGCGTTCACCTTCTGACAACAACCCACTAAAATTGTCATAATGAAACAAACAACCGCCAATTATGATGAACCCTGGAAAGAAGCATTAAGCGAGTATTTTGAAGCGTTTTTATGCTTCTTTTTTCCTGAAGTTCACCAATTGATTGATTGGACAAAAATTCCCGAATCCCTAGAAAAAGAACTCAAACGGATTACCGCTTCAGCAAGGACAAAAAAACGTTTTGCTGACAAACTCTATAAAGTTTGGTTACTCAGGGGTGAAGAAGTCTGGATTTTGATTCATATTGAAATTCAAAGCCAATACGAAGAAAATTTCCCTCAGAGGATGTATATTTATAACTATCGGGCCTTTGATTTGTATCAGAAACCGGTTATCAGTCTCGCTATATTAGGAGATGAACGAGTAAATTGGCGACCAGATTCCTATAATTATACTATCGCCGGCTGTGAAGTCAGCCTCAAATTCCCAACAGTCAAATTACTGGACTACGAGGAAAGCTGGTCAGAACTAGAAACAAGTAGCAATCCCTTTGCTATAATAGTCATGGCACACCTGAAAACAAAAGCGACTACCGGGAAGCTGCCACAACGGGAACAGTGGAAATGGAAGTTAATCAGGGGATTATATGAAAAGGAGTTCGAGAGAGAACAGATAATTAAACTGTTTGAAATCATCGACAATATGATGACTTTATCCCCTGAATTACAGTCAAGCTTAGAGAGTAAAATCAAACAATTTGAGGAGGAAAGAACCATGCCTTTA
>NZ_JAPZQM010000660.1:0-2332 GCF_027530565.1 Microcystis sp. LE19-10.1B
AACCCTTATATAGAAAGGCATTTGGCGATTTTTGTCAATTATTTTTGATCTAGAGCGAACTAATCAATTAAGTCTCTTGCCAGATAAGGATTTAGTCGATTTATGCCCCCCTATCGAACCATACTAAGTAACGAAGAACCAGAAGTTGATTAAATTAAAACTTCAATACATTTGAGGAGATAACTTAGTTTTTTGTCACCCTTTTCAGCTAAACTAAGTTTATGACTAAAAGCCTAGAAAACATTACCATTCACCAGTTTAGAGGACTGCGAGAGCTTGAGCTAAAGAATCTCGGACAGATTAACCTGCTTGTGGGAATTAATAATTCGGGAAAAACCAGCGTTCTCGAAGCGTTATCTATTTACTGTCATCCCTTAGATCTAAAAGTTTGGCTAAATACTGCTAGACAAAGAGAACAAGAGTACAGAGTTTCTCGGACTCCTTATCTAGATTCCCTACAGTGGTTATTTACCCACGATGCAATGATTGAGCAAGAAAAACTTAATCACGGGGTTATATCAATCACAGGAAATGGCTCCTTTAAAGTTCAGAAAATTGAGGCAATTTATGAAGAACTCGAAGGAATTATTTTAATTGACAATCCCGAAGACAAGCTTCATCCTAATGAGATAATTAGCGAAGAAAACGAAGATTTAATCGATAATAATGAAGATTTATGGGAAACAAGAAAAGGTATAAATTTATCGATAACAGTATTTCTGGCTCAAGAACAATTAATAAGTTTAATTAATTATCCCCAAAATCCCCTGAAAGAAAACTATCAACTTTGGGAAAATAGCCCTCTCTCTAGACTATCGGGAAAAAAAGAACCTAGCTTACTAACTTCTCTGGTTAGTCCCGCTTCTCATCGTTCTGATATTGGTCAATTTCGATTACTTTCAGAAGTGAGATTTGCCAATTTTAAAACAGATGTTATCGATTTACTGCGTCAAATGGACAGTAATATTTCTGATTTAGAAATTCTCTTACCTCCTCATTCTTTATCTTCCAGATTTAACATTTATATTCAACACGAAAAATTGGGACTTGTACCCGTTAGTACCTTTGGTGACGGGGTGCGTCGCTTACTTCATATTGCCCTCAAACTTGCCAGTGTTAAAGGTGGAATTTTATTCATTGATGAATTAGAATCAGCTATTCATACAGAGGCACTGCAAAGTTCTTTTAATTGGTTAGTTAAATGGTGTCAAAAAATGAATGTACAACTGTTTGCTACTACCCACAGTCTAGAAGCTGTTGATGCTCTGTTAGAAGTTACTGAACGAGAATCAGATTTGGTGCTTTATCGTCTCGAACCAAAGGAAAATTATACTAGAGTAGTTAGACATGATTGGACTCGATTAAAAAGCTTACGAGAAGACTTAGGACAGGAGGTTCGTTGGTGAGTCGAGAACATATATTGATTGGAGTGGAAGGTAATCATGATCAAGCTTTTCTGGTGAAAGTTATGTGTAAACTTCTGGGGTTTTCTAAATGTGAAGAACTCTCAAATCTAGAACCAATTTGGAAAAAATTTATTCCGAAATATCCTCCTCCTAAAACTGGAAAACTTTACATCAGACTCGATATGCCATCTATTCTTTATACTGAGACTTTATCCGTGGCAATTTATGCCGGGGGTGGCAGTGAATTAATTAAAAATTTAACCAATAAACTTGCCGATATGGATTATAACAATGAATTATCAGCTTTTGCCGTTATTGCCGATGCGGATAAAGATAACCCGGCAGAAGTTGCTCGTAAATATCATCAGGGTTTTCGGGAATATTTTCCCGACTTTCCCAGGGTAGTAGCTGCCACGGGAACTATTCAAGAAAATAAACCAAGAGTCGGATTATACATACTGCCTAATAATGTTGATCAAGGTGTCTTAGATACCCTACTTTGTGATTGTGGAAAAATCGCCTATCCTGAATATATGAAGAGGGCAAAAGCATATATTCAACAGTTTTCTGAGGAGGAAATTAGTCAAATTGGCTGGAAACCTTTTGATAAAGAAAAAGCCACTATTGCCGCCATTGCTAGTATTCTTAAACCGGGAAAAACCAACACCGCAACTATTTCTGATGATCGGTGGATTAGCGAGCAAACTTTAACGCAAATACCATCACTACAAAATCTCTTAAATTTTCTAAAACAACTCCTCAAAATGGAGTCAATATAATTATATTGATGGCTCTTCGGTAATTGTTATGCAATGGACGGGGGTTATAAGGGATGGAACCCTTATATAGAAAAGCATTTAGCGATTTTTGTCAATTGTTTTTGCTCTAGAGCGAACTAATCAATTAAGTCTCTTGCCAGATAAGGA
>NZ_JAPZQM010000540.1:0-1633 GCF_027530565.1 Microcystis sp. LE19-10.1B
CCAAATTAGATGAGCTTACCCTGTTATAGACAAAGGCATTTAGCGATTTTTGTCAATTGTTTTTTATCTAGAGCGAACTAATCAATTAAGTCTCTTGCCAGATAAGGATTTAGTCGATTTATGCCCCCCTATCGAACCATAACAAGTAACGAAGAGCCATTTTTTTGTTAATATAGGCTAAAAAATTAATTAAACCAGAGCTTGGTTCTATTCTATGAAAATCCAAGCAGATCAAAGATGTATTCTTCTTAAAATTATCTTGGCTCTTCTCGACTTTGTGTGATAATTTTTGACGATGAAATTCTGAAATGTTTACTGGGAAAGACTTTCATGGCTATTTTTGTGAATAAATAAACTATCATTATAGGCCTCGTTTCCACACAGAAACCAGAAAAGCCAAATCCTTGCATAATCGAGATTTGTATGATATTATGAATAAATAATTAAAACAGAAAATTCTGGTTAATTTGGGTAGATTTGAGTATATTTTAGGGGAGGCTAAGTATATTTGCCATCTCTGCTTTTAGTAAGTATCAATAAAATCAACCGGAAAAAGGGGATTGCCGAATGAAGAATAAGAAAGCGGAATTCAGAGAAGGAGGAAGGGAGTGAAGTCAATGTTAAGGAGCGGCTCTAATAATCGAAAAGCCAAAATTATCAAATCATCACTTACTTCGGCGAAACTGGTCAAAAAATATGGATAAAGTCCGGGTTATCGTTGTAGAAGATCACGATTTAACCCGCATGGGCTTAGTGGTGGCTCTCCAGCATCGGGAAGGTATTCAAGTGGTAGGGGAAGCGATCAGTGGATTACAGGGACTGAAACTGCTAGAGGAGACTAAACCCGATGTAGCGATCATCGATATAGGTTTGCCTATGATCGATGGGATCGAGTTAGTGCGACGCTTCCAACAAAATCGGGGCGAAGACCCCCTGGCCACGAAAATCCTCATGCTAACCATGCACAAAACCCAAGAACAGGTTTTAGCGGCTTTTAGTGCTGGGGCTGATTCCTACTGTATGAAGGATATTAGCATTGATAAGTTAATCGAGGCGATTTATTCCACCCACGAAGGCAATCATTGGCTTGACCCTGCGATCGCCAATATTGTTCTGCAACAAGTGCGCCAAAATGTTCCCGTCGGTGCGGCTGCCGGGACCAAAACAGTGATAATTCAAGGCGTTGACCGAGAATATCACCAATTGCTGGAAAATGCCCCCCTAACGGCACGAGAGCGAGAAATTCTCGATCTGATTGTCGCGGGTTGTAGTAATGCCGAGATTGCCGAGCGACTCTATATCACCATCGGCACGGTGAAAACCCATGTCCGCAATATCTTAAATAAACTCTCTGTGGATGATCGGACTCAAGCGGCAGTGCTGGCCCTGCGATCGGGATTAGTGGATTAAAAAAACCGGCATCCTACCCGGGTAGGATGCCGGCTCGGTCAAAACTAGAAACTAGACTTGGGCTGCCACTTTTGATTCAGCGGCCATTAGTTTTTCGTAGGTTTCACGCATTTTGAGACCGACTAACACTTGGAATAAACCCGTACCATTGGTAGAACCGGGATAATCCTTGTGTTTGAGCAGTAATTCCGTCATTTCACCGTAGTATTTAGTGCCGGTTTTG
>NZ_JAPZQM010000417.1:0-21969 GCF_027530565.1 Microcystis sp. LE19-10.1B
TCTCTCTAACCTGAGTATCCTAGCATTGTTCCCAGTATTATTACTACTAATACTATCCATAAAGGGTGTCTTTTTCCTTTATCTTTCCGAAAGTCCTTGACTTGTTTCAGTTTTTCTATTAAGCTCAACATATATTTAAAAAGTTGGCGGTCACTTCTCATTTTACCAAGACAGTGATCGCTTTTACTTTTGATATTCTGATGGGAGAATGAAACAGCCCTAGGGGTTTGGGGGGTAGAACCCCCCAAAAGCTTGGATTGAGTGATAAAATCGGAAGTAATGCCCAATTTTAGCCGAGAGTTTCCAAGTAAAAATCCCAATTGGTAGATTGACAAAAATGAGATGCACCCTTACCTTCTGCCTTTTGCCTTCATTAGCTTATTCTTTTTTGTCGCTACCGGGAAAAACTCGACCTTGAATATTTTCTAACGCTGAAACTGCCGCTCGGGAACCGGCGATAATATCTCGTTCTTCTCCCCCTAAATATAGGCGGCCAAAACTGCCCACGGAAGTAACGTGTAGGATATTAATTAAAGCAGCTTTTTCGGCCTGATTAGCGGCTAGGGAAGCGTAGGCAGCCGGTTGCACTTCTAAAACGTACAAAGTCTGTCCCGCCATTAACATCATACCCCGAGAACTACGGTTAATTAATTGGGCTTGGTAAGCGTCAATGTTGCGAATAATTTGGCTAGAAACAATTTGCGGTTTCAGACAATCGCGCTGACTAACGCCTAAATACTGCAAAATTGCCTGACCGGCCGCCCTGACCTCTCCCTGACTGCTAGAATGGAGTTCTAAGAGTCCATAGAGTCGTTCTACGAATAGAACCCCCGGACGAACCACGGCGGATTTGAGGGCAATATCGGTGATGCGATTAATCTCGATGCCGGGGGAAATTTCAATCCAGAGGGAAGAATCCCCGGGTAAGGGTAAAAATCCTTGGGCGACTGTACCGATGTAAGCGGCGTGTTGAAGCTGTAAATTGTCAAGATAAACGTAACTGCGAAGTTCTACACCCAAGCTAATTTCTCCCTCTCTGGTCTATCTTAAAAGTTATGGGGACAGTGATAGGTTTTGCCGCCCTATCGATCGCCTTGAGGCTACAGTTAGACCTAAAATGTCTTTAAGTCCCCTTTCTGTCCTCTAGCAAATCCCCATTCCAACCCCGGAGCGATGATTAATCAATCCTTAATTAGGGCTTAGGCATTACCATCTTTCACTATAGTATAGAATTGACTGCCCTTAAATTTGCTGGGGAGAAGCGGTAAAAAAAACTATAATTATGGGGACAAACTCAGGGAAAAACCAGCATGACGATTCTTTTAGGGGGAGATATCGGGGGAACTAAAACAATCCTGCGTTTAGTGGATTGCCAAAACTCATCGGATAGTCCCCAACCCCGGCTAATTACTCTCGATCAAGAAATCTATCCTAGTGAACAATACCCCGATCTGGTGCCGATCGTCCGGCAGTTTTTGGCCCGACAAACCACTATTCCCCCAGTGGCAAAAGCTTGTTTCGGTATTGCAGGTCCAGTGGTTAACAATAGTTCCGAATTGACTAATTTAAGTTGGTCCCTAACTGGCGATCGCCTAAGCCAGGAGCTGCAGATTGAGCGAGTAAAATTAATTAATGATTTTGCGGCGATCGGTTATGGGGTGTTAGGATTAGCCCCAGAGGAGCTGCACAATCTACAGGCGGCCCCGGCAGTACCAGAGGCCCCGATTGCGGTTATTGGTGCAGGAACGGGGTTAGGAGAGGGTTTTTTGATTCCTGTGTCGAAGGGTAAATATCAGGTGTTTGCTAGTGAGGGTTCCCACGCCGATTTTGCCCCTCGATCGAGTTTAGAATATCAACTATTAAATTATCTCTTGGAACTCTATAATATCGAGCGCATTTCGGTGGAGCGAGTGGTTTCCGGCCCTGGAATCACTTCTATCTATCGATTTCTCCACGATAGTAACTATAGTCAGTCCTCGCCGGCCATGGCGGAAATTTACCGCGCTTGGTTAGAAGAAATGGGTAAACCGCAAAAAACCGTCGATTTAGCGGCTAAAATTGCCAGTTTTGCCCAAGATAACTCGGATCATCTTTGTTATCAAACCATGAAAATCTTTGTCGAGGCCTACGGTGCGGAAGCGGGCAATTTAGCCCTCAAGTTGCTTCCCTACGGAGGATTATACATAGCGGGAGGGATTGCGGCCAAAAATCTTCCTCTAATGACCGAGGGTAGCTTTATGAAGGCTTTTCGCGCTAAAGGTCGGATGACGGAGATATTAAGCAATATTCCCGTCCATATCGTCCTTAATACTCAAGTGGGACTAATGGGGGCGGTTTACTGTGCTAGTCAGCTATGAGCGATGGTTTACTGGAGATGGCTAGGGATTATTTTCAGAATAGGATCGCCCCGCAAGCGGCCCGGATCGATCGCGACCCGATCGCCCTACAATCAGCTTTACAGGGTATGGGCGAGCGCTGTTTGTTAGCTTTGCGTGTTCCCAAAGAATGGGGGGGGGCGGGATGGGAGGAACGCACCTATCAACAATTCCAAATCCTCGGCGCTCGTTATTCCGGCGCTTTAACTTTTCTGCAAACCCAACACCAAAGCGCCGCTAATCAATTAGCCACCAGCAGTAACCAAGACCTGAAAAAGCTTTATCTCCCCAAAATGGCCCGGGGCGAAAAGCTAGTGGGGGTGGGGTTTTCGCAACTACGTCGTCCGGGGGAACCGATGATGAAAGCGTTTCCCGTGGCCGGCGGCTATCAACTCTGTGGACAGGTCCCCTGGGTGACGGGATGGGGCTTTTTTGAAGATTTTATCATCGGGGCGACCCTCCCAGACGGGCGATCGCTGTACGGTCTTTTACCGCTGCAGGCTCTCCCCGGTCTGCAATGCAGTCCCCCCATGACATTATTATCGATGAGTGGGACTAATACGGTGAGCATTACCATACAAGACTACTTTTTGTCAAGGGATTTTATTGTTAGTTTACAACCGGCGGCGGCGATCGAGGCCAGCGATCAAAAAAATGTTCTCCATCATGGTTTTCATGCCCTTGGCTGTGCTTGGGCGGGCTTAGATGTTATTTTTGCGGTTTATCGACAAAAAGGGCTAGAAAGCCTAAAAAATGCCCATCAACAGCTAGAAAAAGCCCTACTGTCCTGTCAAGAAAAAATGTTAAATTCCCACCAGGCCAGTTTTGCCGACAAATTGCACTGGCGCGGTCGGGCGATTAATTTGGCTCTACAATGCGCTCAAGGGGCAGTGATTGCCTCCGGTGGGGCGGCGAATATTATTGATCATCCGGCGGGGCGAGTCTATCGGGAAGCTTTACAGTTTAGCGTTTCTGGACAAACCAGCGCGGTGATGGAAAATAGCCTAGGGCAGTTGCTCTGGCTGGGGGGTCAATGCTATGATTAGGGAGACTTTTGCGGGTATAGTTCAGTGGTAGAACGTCACCTTCCCAAGGTGAATGTCGCGCGTTCGAGTCGCGTTACCCGCTTCTGACGACAATTGATTTGACATACCCCACGCCGTAAACGGACGTGGATTCTTCTAGCATCACTGCTGTGAATTTCTGGCTCAACGAGTCCACTTGAATTAGATTCCTGGCGAAATCCTACCCAGAGGTGGTTCTCTCCTCAGACTTTCGCTCCCTTACAGAAGCCTGTTCTCGGGGTCCCCTACGATACAGTTCAAAACCTCTAAAATAATTGGTTTCTTTGGTACTTGGTGCTGAGAATTTTTACCTATAGGAGCATTCCCCTATAGAACCCCATAACTCTAGTTTTCAAGGTGCGTTCATCGGTTGATGACTGGGTTTTTTAAGCGGTTGCTTACCCGGCCGCCTATTCTTAATATCATACATCAGATCAAGTCGCCCTAAAAGGGCGAGGCTTTAAACCCAATTTTTTGGTAATATATCAATTAACTGGCAAGATGGGCTTGGTCAAGTTAACCCCTTTGGCTGTTAACCGTCCCATCAAGCTGATCTAGGGCAAAGATAATGCTATCGCTACCATGAAACTAATTATCGGGGGACGTTACCAAGTTATTAAACCCCTAAGTCAAGGGGCTTTCGGTCAAACTTTTTTAGCCCAAGATAACTATCGCCCCGGCCGTCCTCAATGTGTGGTCAAACAGTTAATCACCCAAGTGGTTAACGAAGTTACTATAGGATTATTTGAGAGTGAGGCCAGAGCTTTGGAAAAACTCGGCCATCACCCTCAAATACCGCAATTTTTCGCCAGTTTTCAGGAAAATAAGTCTTTTTATATCGTTCAAGAATTTATCGATGGTCACGATCTTAGTCAGGAAATCTCTAAGGGTAAGCGTTTAGAAGAGAGTCAGGTAATTCAGTTATTAAAAGATATCTTGGAAGTTCTCGCTTTTGTCCATCAAAATAATATTATTCACCGAGATATCAAACCCCATAATATTATCCGTCGCCAAGAGGGCAAGCTAGTTTTAATCGACTTTGGCGGAGTCAAACAAGTGGGGACTCAATGGCTAAAAGCAAAACAGACCAGTGTGTCCATTGGGATTGGCACCCCTGGTTATATGCCTAGTGAACAGGCGCAAAATAAACCGCGATTGTCTAGCGATGTCTATGCCGTGGGAATCATCGCTATTCAAGCCTTAACCGGTCTCAAACCGACGCAATTGCCCGAAGATGCCGAAACCGGAGAAATCGCTTGGCGCGATCAGGCCGATGTTAGAGATGATCTAGCAGTTATTATCGATAAAATGACCCGTTATGACTGGCGCCAACGCTTTCCCTCGGCAGCAGAAGTTTTAGATGCCATAAAAGAGTTACTGCAATTGCGTCAACAACAAGCTTTAGTGCTGGAAATTTCAGCAGAGGATTTGTTTTATCGCGGTAACGCGCATCTCGATTTGGGGCAGCATCGCGAAGCAGTTCAATTGTATCAGCAGTCCCTGCGGAAAAAGCCCAATTTTGTCAATGCTTGGTATAATCGCGGTCTGGCCTTGCAACGATTAGGGCGTTTTCCTGAAGCTTTAGGGTCTTTTAATCAGGTAATTCAATTAGAGACTAATAATGCTCGGGCTTGGTTTTATCGCGGCATCGCTTTAGCTAATTTACGACAAATCAGTGATGCGATCGCATCTTGGGATAAGGCGATTCAACTGCAGCCAGATTATCTGGAAGCATGGCATTACAAGGGCATGATTTTATGTCGGATGCAACATTATGCGGAAGGTCTAGCGGCTTATAATCAAGCCCTGGCCATTAAATCCGATGCTAATGTCTGGTTTAGCAAAGGTGAAGCTTTACGGGAATTAGAGCGACTCAGTGAAGCGGTCGCCGCTTATAATAAGGCTTTACAGTTACAATCCCAAAAGGCTGAGGCATGGTATCAACGGGGTTGTTGTCTCTACAAGTTAAAATGTTTCTCGGAAGCAGTGGTTTCTTTTAACCAAACCCTACAACTAGAGCCTAGCCATCAATTCGCTCTCCAACAACGGAATTTAGCCCTTAATCACCTGAAATTGTAGGCAGCAAGCCAGGATTTTGGTTCTCTTGGATTTGGTGGGTAAAATTTATTCTAAGATACATTCCTCCTAGCGAGGGGGTGGAAGGAACCACTCCAGACACAGAGGACACAAAGATTGATCGCTTCTATAGTAAGTTAAACTGATCACACAAAGAATAAGAGAGCCGATTTTGACTCTCATTCAGATAAAATGGGCATACTAATATTATTGACAAGATGGGCGAAATTTGGATGTCTTCTCTTGAAACAATAGCAATCAACCAAAGATTTGAATATTTATTATCGGTTCTGTCAGCAGAGCGATTTCTCAAAAAACAGGGAATTGGCAATGAAGTTCCTTTTTTTATCTGTCCTTACCCACCTCAAGACACTGTTGAAATGGAACGTCTGCAAAAGCAACTGGTTAGTCAGTTGCATCAAAAAGGGATTCGCATATTAGAGATCAATCTTTATGAGCTCTGTCTTGACTTATTGAGGGAACGGCAGATATTTGAGCAAATTCTCGATATAGAATCCTCGATATCTAAAGGGGAACTGAAAGAGCTTTTACAAAATGTGTTAGATTCGGAGAGTCATTTAATTCCAGCCCTAGGCGAAAAAATTGCCGAAAATCCGTTTGATATCTTGTTTTTATGGGGCGTTGGTCAAATTTTTCCCTATATTCGTTCCCATAATGTTCTTAATAACCTCCAAACCACGAACAACAACCAACCGACGGTAATGTTTTTTCCGGGGGCCTACACCTATTCCCTAGAGTCGGGAGCCTCTCTCAATTTATTTGGACTCTTAGGAGATGACAAATATTATCGAGCTTTTAACATTTACGAGTACCAAGTTTAAGGGAGAACTAATTATGCAGTTAAGTAGAATTTTTGAGAAACAAGTTAGTCGTCCTATGGAAGGGGTAATCAAAGCGGATGCCAATGATGAGGCGAGTCTGCACGTTGAACTAGAAGAATATGTGCTTACCGGCGAGGTTGAAAAACGCCTAGAGGAGTTTTTGTCAGCTTATAACAATTATACAGGAGTTAATGGGGTTTGGATATCGGGCTTTTTTGGCTCTGGTAAGTCCCATTTATTAAAAATATTGGCCCTGTTGTTAGAGGATCGCTGGCTCGAAAATAGCCAAGCAATTGAAAAATTTTTACCCAAATGTCGGAACAATGAAATTCTTAAAAGAGACTTAAGGAAAGCCGTTGCTATTCCTGCTCAAAGTATTTTATTTAATATCGATCAAAAGGCGGATGTCACCAGTAAAACAGAATTTGATGCTTTATTATCAGTTTTTAGCAAGGTTTTCAATGAAGCGCGGGGTTATTATGGAAAACAGGGCTATATTGCTCAGTTTGAAAAAGAATTAGATGAGCGGGGGTTATATACTGCTTTTAAAACTGAGTATGAATCCGTTGCTGGTAAACCCTGGGAAAGGGGACGGGAACAAGTCATTTTAGAAAGAAAAAATATTGCGATCGCCTATGGAAAAGTGACCGGTGCATCGGTGGAAAATTCCACCAATATTCTCGATTTATATCGTCAGGATTATAAACTTTCCATTGATGATTTTTCCCAAGAGGTAAAAGCATTTATTGAACAGAAACCCTCTAATTTTAGACTAAACTTTTTTGTGGATGAGGTGGGACAATACATTGCGGATAATGTTAAATTAATGACCAATTTACAAACCATTGCCGAGAGTTTAGCCACAAAATGTCAGGGACGTTCTTGGGTGATTGTCACCGCTCAGGAAGACATGGAAACGGTATTAGGAGAAATGGGAAATCATCGAACTAAGGATTTTTCTAAAATTCAAGATCGTTTTGCTAATCGCATGAAATTAACCAGCCGGGATGTGGCGGAAGTTATTCAGAAACGTCTGCTGACAAAAAATGAGGATGGTGTTAGAATACTCGGGCAGATTTATGAGCAACAACGGCATAATTTACCCACCTTATTTCGCTTTTCCGATGGCTCAAGGGATTTCCGTAAGTTTAAAAATAGAAACCATTTTATTGATTGTTATCCTTTTATTCCCTATCAGTTTACCCTTTTCCAGTCTGCTATTAGAGGATTATCTATACATAGTGCTTTTGAAGGAAAACATAGTTCGGTAGGGGAACGCTCAATGTTGGCGGTTTTCCGTAAGGTGGTAATAGCAATTGAGGGGCAAGAAATTGGTCATCTAGCTACATTTGATTTAATGTTTCAAGGAATTAGATCGACGTTGAAATCTAATATTCAGAGTGGTATTACTTTAGCGGAAGATAATCTTAATAATCCTTTTGCCGTGCGTCTTCTCAAGGCATTATTTCTAGTTAAATATGTAGAGGGATTTAAGGCTAATTTACAGAATTTATCTATCCTGATGTTAGAGGAATTTGAACAGGATATTTCCCACCTACAAAATCGAGTTCAGGAAGGGTTAAACCTGCTTGAACATCAAACCTACATTCAGAGAACGGGGGACTTGTATGAGTATTTAACGGACAAGGAAAAAGACATTGAGCAGGAGATTAAAAATACAGAATTAGAAGATAATAGTATTTTAGATGCCTTAAATAATTTAATTTTTGAGGAGATTCTCAAAACCGCAAAAATTCGCAATCAAGAGGGGACACAAGATTATCAATTCTCCCGTAAGATTGATGGAATACTTTATAAACGAGAATACGAGTTAAGTATTCAAATCATCACTCCTTTTTTCTGGCAACATGAGCAAGAAAAAGCCCTACAGATGGAGAATATGGGACGGGATGAGTTATTAGTTATTATCCCTTCTAATCAGCCTTTAATGAAAGATTTAACCATGTATAAAAGAACAGAAAAGTATGTTCAACAGAATATATCTGTCACTCATCAGGAAGAAGTTAAAAGTATTTTGAATCAAAAAAATCAAAGCAATCAACAAAATTACGAAAAGATTAAAAACAGTCTGAAAAGTTTATTAGGACAGGCTAAGTTATTTGTATCGGGAAGGGAGTTAGAGATTGGCAGTAGTGATGCTCAAAGTAGAATTATTTTAGGGTTTCAGAAATTAATTGCCGAGGTGTATCATAACTTTCAAATGTTAGGGGGAGTGACTTATAAAGTCGAACAATTTAAGCACTTTTTAGAACCGTCTCAAGAGGGTTTATTTAGTAATGATCTCAAGGATTTAAGTGAACCAGAAAAAGAGGTTTTTAACTTTACTCAAAAGGATAAAGAAAAGGGGTTAAGGACATCTATGAAGTCTCTAACCGATAATTTTCAACGTAAACCCTATGGGTGGAGTGAGGGGGCGATTTTATGTATGGTTGCCAAACTGTGCGCCAGAGGTAAGCTAAAAGTGGAAAGAGAGGGCAATTTGTTGGAAGGAGGGGCATTAGTTGAGGCTATTTGTAAGTCCCGTAATTATAGTAATATTTTACTACAGCCACAACAGAAATTTACCTCTTCACAGGTACGAAAACTTAAGGATTTTTATGAGGAATTTTTTGCTCAACCCTGTGGAGATAATGAACCTAAAGCTATTTATCAGAAAACGCAAGCAGCATTTAAGGAACTCAGCCAATTGATTCGAGAAACACTCTCAGAAATGGATAAATATCCTTTTTTATCGGCTTTAGAACCGGCTCGACAAACCCTGAATGATGTATGTAATCAGCCTTATGATTGGTATCTTACCGATTTAACCGAACGAGAGGATGAGTTATTAGATCTTAAAGAGAATGTAATAGAGCCGATTCTGAGTTTTATGCAGGGGGAACAAAAACGGATTTATGATCGGGCTAAACTGTTATTAGAGACTCAAAAGCCCAATTTTAGTTATATCAACAGCGATAATCTATCTCAACTGAGAACAGTTCTCACGGATACCCAATGCTTTAAAGGAAGCCGGATGCAGCAGGTAAAGGGGTTAATAGAGTCGGTAGAGGCAGAAATTTCTAGCGAAGTTACCAAGGAAGTGGAACAAGCACAGGAAGAAATCGGGTTGTTACAAGAGCGAATGGGTAAAATGGCCGAGTTTTCCCAACTTTCTCCGGTGCAACAGCAGGAAATTCTGAAATCTTTTCAGGATTGTTGTGATTCTATTGCTCAAGAAGATTTGATTGCTATGATTCGCAGTACCCGTCAGAAGTTTGAAACGGATACCTATCCTCGGTTACTCTCAAAAATGACTAAGTTGACGGGGGTTGATGGGGTTTCTTCCCAGGCAACCCGTCGGGTTAAGGAGTCAGAAACTCAATATATACCCAGTCAGACAATTAAGATTAATTTTGGCAAGGCATGGCTGGCAGATGAGGCGGATGTGGAGGAGTATCTCTCGGCAATGCGTGAGGCTTTAATAGCAGAAATTAAGGAAGGTAAACGGATTCAAATTTGAGAAGTGGGGTGTGGGGTGTGGGAACTATTTACCACGATATAGAGATTACCGATTTCTTGATTGAGATGAAAAGATGATTACATCATTAGAACTGAGAAATTTTACAGCTTTTCGACGTTTAAAAATTGATTTTTCTCCGAAGATTAACGTCATTATTGGAGAAAATGGGACGGGAAAAACTCATTTGTTAAAAGTTGCTTATGCCCTTAGTTCTGGGTATAAACTGTTTAAACAGCCATCGGAGATGGAGGAGTCTGATTTAAGGGATTTTTTAACCGAGCGGTTAATTCGTCTTTTTCTTCCTTTAAATAATAAATTAGGAAAACTTTATCACACGGGAGCAGAAGAAAGGGCAGAATGTACTATTAACTTTTCCCTAGAGCAAACGCTGAAAATTAGTTTTTCTAAGAGTTCCCAATCTGTGCATATTATCGAGAATAAAAATTATGAGCAATACCAACAAACTCCAGTTTTTATTCCTGCTCAAGAATCTTTATCTTTTATGGAGGGAATGCTTAGTCTCTACGATAGGTATCAAATGAATTTTGATGAAACCTATCGAGATCTATGGTCACTGCTAGATTTACCTGTTATCCGGTCTGAAAATCTTCAGGAAAAATCTAAATGGGCGATGGAAGAAATTAAAAATATTTGTGGGGGAAAATTTATCTTTTATGGAGGAGGTAGGGTAAATTTTAAAGTCAAAAATATAGAATATTCTGTTAATGCAATCGCTGAAGGTTTTCGCAAGATGGGAGTATTATCTAGGTTATTAGAAACGGGTGCAATTCAACCGGGGATGAGTGGGACATTATTCTGGGATGAACCGGAAGGAAATATTAACCCTAAATTAATGAGGCTATTGGTAGAAATTTTACTAGAATTATCTCGTAATGGTCAACAAGTTATAGTGGCTACTCATGATTATGTTTTTTTAAAATGGTTTGATTTACTAATTGATGAAAAGAAAGATGATAAGATTACTTATCATAGTCTTTATCGGGATCAGGAAAATAATCAATTAAGGGTTAATAGCACCCATGAATATCTAGAAATTTACCCGAACCGAATTTCAGATACTTATACGGATTTAACCAATGAACAACTTAAACAATATTTAAGGAGCTAAATTAAATGGGATTAACGTTAACAGAAGGTGATCTAAGTATAGAGTTTACAGACGCATTAAATGGTTTCGTGTTTGACCAAATGGATGCCAATCTACCCAATTATCATGGTATTGGTCAAATGGGTCGAGTGGATTTCATCGTTGAGATTGAGGAAACATTAATTTTTATTGAGATAAAAGATCCCAGTAATCCTAATGCTCAAACAAAAGGAAAAGAAAAGTTTTTGAAACAGCTAGAAAAAGGGGAATTAGCCGATACATTTGCTCAAAAATTTATAGATTCTTTTATTTATCGTTGGGCTGAGAATGAAGTTAACAAACCAATTCGTTATATTTGCTTAGTCACTTTAGACCAAGCTCTACTAATTAATTTGACAGATAAAATTAAGGAAAAATTACCCCCAATGGGGAGAGAAACTCCTCGATGGAAGCGAAAGTTCTATGAAATTTGCTTAGTTCTTAATATTGAAAGTTGGAATCAACTATTTGCTCCATGGCCAGTTAAACGAATTAGTTCCGAACTATCCGATATATGAACTTATCTCCTGATGCTATACCTTTAATTGGGTCTTGTTTACGCCCTCGGTTTAAAAGTTCTTGATACCAAGGCAATTGTTCTAAAACAGCTATTAATGGGGGTAAAAGGCAGTAGAGAGTTAAGAGATTGATTAAAAACCTATTCCACTGACACTTACCAAAGATTGATAACATGATAATCTTGTTGAACTTGCAAACCTCGAAAATGAGACAGGTGTTCCCATAAATTAAGTTAGAACCGTTGTTAATATCTTTTTAGGATAAGATTGTCTTAAGTACCTAAGCAAAATTCATTACACATCTAAGCCACTACTCCGTCAGACTTCTGGTGTGAGGAAACAGTGAACTGAAAACTCAAATCCGATCCCTGATAGCTGTCTCGGAGTCTCGGAGTCTCGGAGTCTCGGAGTCTCGACTAGGAAATTAATTTTGCACGACTACTTATCGCAGTGATCTTAATAGTGAGGTAGGAAGTCTCTGGTTTTAGGGAACAGGCAAGAGGGGGCGCCGGAGTTGGGGAAGTGGGGAGAAAGGAGCAGGGGAGGGGGAGAGAAAAAAGCTGACGGCTGCGAGCGGGGGGAATCAAGACAATTTACAATTGCTTAATAATTGTTGCCACTGCCGTGATAATATGTCTTGTGGCTTACCTGAGCGTCATAGCTGGGAAAGCAATCCAGATATTGAGATTAGTCTATCGCTGATTTAGGTGTACCTTGTCTGACCCATCGATCGAATCTCCCCCAACCCCAGAAACCAACCCGTCGTCAGATCCGATGCGGGAATACTATCAACTACAAAACACCCTATTGATCACCACCCTGATCTTAAGCGGTCTGATCTTTATACCCGTGTGGCTGTTTTATTCCCTCAATACTGCCCTTAATTACCTATTAGGGGCAATGGTGGGAGTTGTTTACCTAAAACTCCTAGCCGGGGAAGTGGAAAAATTGGGGGTAACGAAAAATCGGGTAGGCAAAAAAGGATTAGCCCTATTCGCTGGATTAATCATCATCGCCAGTCGTTGGCAAGAACTGCACATAGTGCCAGTTTTTTTGGGTTTTTTGACCTATAAAGGCGCAATCATCGTCTATACCCTGCAAACCATCTTCAAGCTGGAGCAGAAAGCCGATTCCTAAACCCTTTAACCGTTCAAAATAACCCTGAGTTGCGAACCTGAATCTCCCCAAGGTGGAAATGTTAGACAGTTTAAGTGTGCTTAATTTTTATAGTCTCGCTTCCCTGGAAGTGGGACAACACTGGTACTGGCACATCGGCGGACTAAAAATTCACGGGCAAGTGATCGCGGTCTCCTGGATCGTCTTCGCTATCTTAATCATCGCCTCGATCGCCGCTACCCGCAAGATCCAGAAAGTCCCTAGCGGTATTCAAAACCTCATGGAGTACGTTCTGGAATTTCTGCGCGATTTAGCCAAAAACCAGCTAGGAGAAAAGGAATATCGACCCTGGTTGCCCTTCATCGGCACCCTATTTTTATTTATTTTCGTTTCTAACTGGTTAGGGGCCTTGATTCCTTGGAAGTTAATCGAACTGCCCGAAGGAGAATTAGCCGCCCCCACTAACGACATCAATACCACGGTGGCGTTAGCCCTACTGACTTCCCTCGCTTACTTCTACGCAGGCATCAGTAAAAAAGGACTCGGTTACTTCGCTCACTACCTAGAGCCGATTCCCGTGCTATTACCGATCAAAATTTTAGAAGACTTTACCAAACCCCTCTCCCTCAGCTTCCGTCTTTTCGGAAACATCCTTGCAGACGAGTTGGTAGTAGCCGTATTGGTCTTCCTTGTCCCCCTAGTCGTACCCCTACCCCTGATGGCTCTCGGTTTATTTACCAGCGCTATTCAGGCCCTTGTCTTCGCCACCCTTGCCGGGGCCTATATCCATGAGGCCCTGGAATCGGAACACGAAGAAGAACACGCTTAAAAGCGAGGGACGAAAAAAGAAAAATTTCTTAGGAAAAAGTGTCCAAATAATAGGATAATAACTAAGAAATTATTGGTCGAATTCAGGATGAGCAACTGAATTCCCAGATCGTTCTTTCCCAAAAACTCTTTCGGGAGTTTTGAGCAGAAAACCAGCCATTTTTTACGGCTGAGAACGCGCTCTGTAAACAACAGATTGAAATTGATTAGTAAATAGAGGAAAAAATCACCATGAACCCCACAGTAGCTGCCGCTTCCGTTATCGCCGCCGCCCTCGCCGTTGGTTTAGCCGCTATCGGCCCCGGTGTTGGTCAAGGTACCGCTTCTGGAGAAGCTGTTTCCGGTATCGCCCGTCAACCCGAAGCTGAAGGAAGAATTCGTGGTACCCTTCTCCTCAGCTTGGCATTCATGGAATCCTTAACCATCTACGGCTTGGTTATCGCTCTCGTTTTACTGTTCGCTAACCCCTTCGCCTAATTAAAAAAGCAGTGGGCTATCAGCCCCCAGTCCTCAGCTTGGCAGCGGAGTTTTCAAAACTCTCAAAAAACGCCAAAGCAGCCAACTAAAAAATCTGGTTTTGGGGACGGAAGGCTGATAGCTAGTTAAGGGAATTTTAGTGATTCCCCCTGACTGTTTATTGTTAAAGCAGGGGGATCATCTTCCTTTTTTGAACCTGTCTATAGCTTCTATTTATCAGGAATAAATCAATGTTTGATTTCGATGCCACCCTGCCAGTGATGGCACTACAGTTTATTCTTTTGGCAGTGATCCTGAACGCCGTTTTTTATAAACCCCTCAGTAAAGTTTTAGATGAACGGGCG
This sequence comes from Microcystis sp. LE19-10.1B, assembly GCF_027530565.1. Taxonomy (NCBI): domain Bacteria; kingdom Bacillati; phylum Cyanobacteriota; class Cyanophyceae; order Chroococcales; family Microcystaceae; genus Microcystis; species Microcystis sp. LE19-10.1B. Next base: position 14,308 of record NZ_JAPZQM010000417.1, read on the forward strand.
GAGTATATTCGGCAAACTGAAGGCGGAGCCAAAGAACAACTAGCCAAAACCGAAGCACTGGTACAAGAGTACGAATTGCAATTAACTTCGGCTCGTAAACAATCCCAAGAGATTATCGCCCAAGCGCAGGCCGAGGCCCAAAAACTAGCCAGCGAACGAGTTGCCGCAGCCCAAAAAGAAGCGATCGCCCGTAAGGAAGCCGTCGCCGCCGAAATTGCCCAACAGAAAGAAGAAGCCTTTCGTTCTCTAGAAGGACAAGTGGCCTCTCTTTCCCGTCAAATTCTCGAAAAACTCCTCGGCCCCGAACTCGTTCGCTAAACCCCAGCCATTGGTTAATAACAGTGATCAGTAAAAAGATAGAACTCAGTCGTCAGGAGTTAGAAGACTGATAACTTACCTCTGATAACTGATAACTGATAACTGAATAACCTACTCCCCGCCCTCAATAATCATGATCATCGACACAGTTTTATTATTAGCCACGGAGGCGAAGGAAGCGGCAGCAGAAGGATTCGGCATCAACACCGATATCCTAGGAACTAACCTATTTAACCTCTCGATTCTGCTCGGTTTAATCATCTTCTACGGCCGCAAAGTTCTCGGACAAATCCTCGGAGAACGTCAGTCGAAGATTGCGGAAGCTTTAGCCGAAGCTGAAAACCGGAAAAATATTGCCGCTAACGCCCTCGCCGAAGAACAGAAAAAACTCGCCCTAGCAAAACAAGAGGCGGGACAAATTATCAATAATGCTCGAGATAGAGCTAAAACTGTCACCGCCGACATCGCCGCCCAAGCCGAACTCGATATTCAAAGAATGCGCGAAAGTGCCGCTAAAGATCTCTCGGCGGAACAGGATCGCGTTTTAGTAGAATTACGCCAAAGAATTACCGCTTTAGCCTTAGCTAATGTGGAATCCCAATTAAGCGCCGGCCTGGAAGAATCGGTACAACAAACCCTAATTGATCGCAGTTTGGCCAACCTAGGAGGTAAATAGATGCAGGGAAGTTTAATCAGTTCAGAAATCGCCGAACCCTACGCCCAAGCATTACTTTCCGTCGCCCAAAGCAGCGGACAATTAGAAGCGATTGGCGGCGAAATTAAATCCCTCTTAGAATTGTTGGAAAATGCTCCCGATCTAAGAGCTTTTATTGGCAATCCCGTCATCAAAGAAGAAGCTAAAAAAGCCGTTCTTTCCCAAGTAATGGGGAGCAGCGCCAATCCCTATTTAACTAACTTCATGATGTTATTGGTCGATAAACGTCGGATTCAATTTTTAGAACCCGTTTGTCAACAATATCTCACCCTGGCCAGAGTGCTGACTAACACCGTTTTAGCGGAAGTTTCCTCGGCCACCGAATTGAACGATAGCCAAAAACAAATCGTCATCGACAAAGTGAAAACCCTCACCGGGGCGAACGTGGTCGAACTGAAAACCAAAGTTGATGGCAGCCTGATCGGTGGTGTGGTGATCAAAGTCGGTTCTCAGGTCTTTGATGCCAGCATTCGCGGTCAACTACAACGCCTCAGCCTCTCCCTGCGCTAAGGTCATCTAATCTCTCTTTTTTGCCGTTTTTTCACCTTCTAATTTTTTACTTTTTCCCAGATTAAACTATGGTAGCTATCAGACCCGACGAAATTAGCACGATTATTCGTCAACAGATCGAATCCTATAACCAAGAAGTACAGGTCTCCAACGTGGGAACCGTCCTGCAAGTGGGTGACGGTACTGCCCGCATCTACGGCCTACAACAAGCCATGTCGGGAGAACTATTAGAATTTGAAGATGGAACCGTCGGCATCGCCCTTAACCTCGAAGAAGATAACGTCGGTGCAGTGTTAATGGGTGACGGTTTCGGGATTAAAGAAGGCGGTACGGTGAAAGCTACCGGTAAAATCGCTCAGGTTCCCGTGGGTGAAGCCTTAGTCGGCCGCGTGGTTGATGCTCTCGGTCGTCCCATCGACGGTAAAGGGGACATCCTCGCCAGCGAAACCCGTCTGGTGGAATCCCCCGCCCCCGGTATTGTCGCTCGCAAATCCGTCTGTGAACCGATGCAAACCGGCATTACCGCTATCGATGCCATGATTCCCGTCGGTCGTGGTCAACGGGAGTTAATTATCGGTGACAGAAAAACCGGTAAAACAGCGATCGCCATTGACACGATCATTAACCAGAAAAGCGAAGACGTGATCTGTGTCTATGTCGCCATCGGTCAAAAAGCCTCCACCGTCGCCCAAGTAATCGACACCCTCACCCAAAGAGGCGCTATGGATTACACCGTGGTGGTGGCCGCTAACGCTAACGACCCCGCCACCCTCCAGTATATCGCCCCCTACACCGGAGCTTCGATCGCCGAATACTTCATGTATAAAGGCAAAGCGACCCTAGTTATCTACGATGACCTCACCAAACAGGCTCAAGCTTATCGTCAGCTATCCCTGCTCATGCGTCGTCCTCCCGGTCGGGAAGCTTACCCCGGCGACGTTTTCTATCTCCACTCCCGTTTACTAGAGCGCGCCGCTAAACTCAGCGATGCCCTCGGTGGTGGCAGCATGACCGCCCTGCCGATTATCGAAACCCAAGCCGGTGACGTTTCTGCCTACATTCCCACCAATGTAATTTCGATTACTGACGGTCAGATCTTCCTCTCCACCGACCTCTTTAACGCTGGTTTCCGTCCCGCTATTAACGCTGGTATTTCCGTATCCCGCGTGGGTTCGGCGGCCCAAACTAAAGCGATGAAGAAAGTTGCCGGTAAATTAAAACTCGAATTAGCCCAGTTTGACGAATTAGAAGCTTTTGCTCAATTCGCTTCTGACCTTGATGCGGCCACCCAAGCACAACTCGCTCGCGGTCAACGTCTGCGTCAAATCCTCAAACAGCCCCAAAACTTCCCCCTCGCCGTTTGGGAACAGGTGGCGGTGGTTTATGCCGGTTTAAACGGTTATCTCGACGATATCGCCACCGATAAAGTTATCGATTTCTGCACCGGTTTACGGGAATACCTGAAAACCAGCAAACCTCGCTACGTTGAGATCGTCAGCACTGAAAAACAACTCAACGACGAAGCGGAAGGCCTGCTCAAAGATGGCATCAATGAGTACAAACAGGCTTTTAAATAATCTCGGTAATCAGTAAATAAATGTTGGTAATGGGGGTTAGGTTTTGGGGGATGGGGTGTTGAGGTTTTGGGGTTTTGGGGTATGAGTTGAAATTTCTCTATCTCCCCATTTCCCTGTTTCCCCACCTCTCCATTCCCTCCTAAACCCCGACTCTTGACTGATAACTGATAACTGATAACTGATAACTGATAACTGAATTATGCCTAATCTCAAAGCGATTCGCGACCAAATTCAATCGGTCAAAAATACCAAAAAAATTACCGAGGCCATGCGTCTGGTGGCGGCCGCAAAAGTGCGCCGCGCCCAAGAACAAGTTCTCTGTACCCGTCCTTTTGCCGATGCCCTCGCTCAGGTCCTTTATAATCTCCAAGGTCGTTTAGCCTTTAGTGATGTTAATTTACCCCTACTGGCCCAACGGGAAGTAAAAACCGTGGCTCTGTTGGTAGTGACAGGCGATCGAGGTCTTTGTGGCGGTTATAATACTAACGTCATCCGTCGTGCCGAACAACGGATGAATGAATTAAAAGAGCAAGGGATTAAGTATCAATTGGTGGTTGCCGGCCGGAAAGCGGCACAATATTTCGAGCGCCGGAATGCTCCCATTGCCGCTAAATTTATCAACCTCGAACAGATTCCCACTGCCGATGAAGCTGGCACTATTGGGGATGAATTACTTTCCTTATTTTTATCGGAAACTGTTGATCGCGTCGAGTTAATTTATACTCGTTTTATCTCCCTGATCAGTGCCACTCCGGTGATTCAAACCCTGTTACCTTTAACTACCCAAGGTTTAGCGGTACAGGATGACGAGATTTTCCGTTTGGTGACTAAAGAAGGAAAATTTAAGGTACAACGGGAAAAAATGGCCAGCCAACCGGCGCAGGTTTTTCCCCAAGACATGATTTTTGAGCAGAATCCCGTCCAAATCCTCGATTCTCTCCTACCTTTGTACTTAAATAACCAATTACTGCGCGCTCTCCAGGAATCGGCAGCGAGTGAATTAGCAGCCCGGATGACGGCGATGAGCAACGCCAGCGAGAACGCCAGCGAGTTAATCGGGACTTTAAGCCGTACCTACAACAAGGCGCGTCAAGCCGCTATTACCCAAGAATTGCTAGAAGTAGTAGCGGGAGCCAACGCTCTCTAGGTTTAAGCCATTTTTTCTTCTGATTATCAGTAGGAGTGATTATTTTCACTCCTTTTTTTATATAGGGTCTGCTGAAAAAGTTTTTCCTGGGGGTAGGAGTCAGGAGTCAGTAGCCGGTCGTTTCGGGCTTTGTTGCCCTTGGTTTTTGTACCAAGCTATGTACTACAAGAAGGATAATGCAAGGTTTTTGAAAGTCCCAATCCTATTTTCGCCGCATGAACATCGGACTTTAACAGGTCAAAAGCCTTATTGTAAAAGGGTTTTACCATTATTCAGCAAGCCCTAAATAAATCAATAATCCCACTTAACCGTTTACTTTTGACTTGATTGCGGGCCGATTTGGGGCAAATGCAAAGCGGGATCCTGCGCTGTCCAACCGACGGGAGTATCTAAGCGCACCTCAAAATGAAGATGGGGGGGAATAATATCCGGTTGTCCCGTGGTGCCAACCGCACCGATAACGTCTCCTGCTCGTACCCGTTGGTCAATTCTCACTGTAACCCTGCTTAAATGGGCATAACGGGTCTGCCGGCGACCTAAATGATTAATTACTACCAAATTACCATAAGCTCCCTCCTGACCCACATAAATCACTAGACCATCCTCGGCAGCTAAAACATTTGTACCAACATTTGCGAGAAGATCAATACCACTATGAAAGAGATTTTTCTGTTCCGTGGGGCTTTTTTGCCAACCGTAGGCTAATCCGACAGTGCTGGCTAAGGGTAAGGGATAAGAACTTAATCCAGTATAATCCGAGCGCTTGCCCGTGGCGGACCAATTGGTGCCGGGGATAAAAACTATTGTCGGCCGACGACCACAACCGTTAAGCTCAAAGAGGATATCGGCACGAATACCATAGGCAGCTTCTAAATCGCGCCAAGTGGAACCCTTGGGTGCTTCGATGCGAATGCCGTTCATCGGGGGAATAAAGATTTCTTTCCCCACGGGGGCCGAACCATTTTTGAGAATAGTCGGATTGAGTTTAATTATCGTTGCCGGGATAAGAGCGTATTTTTCGGCGATGGAGGGGATCGTTTCTCCCGCTTGGATTTTATGGCGTTGTAACCTTGATAAAATCGGTAGGGGACAAACATTATCAGACCCTTGGGCAAAAATTAATTTTTGATTTAAGCCCAAAAAACCTAGACAAAATAACAAAATTGTGCTAGTTAAACTTAGCCAACTTTTCTCACTTCTGATTCTCCGACCCATGACCATAAAAAAGCGATCTCTATAATTACAAAACCCGGAGAATACTAGGAATACTGTCAATAGCTTCTAAAGACTCTATTGCCGCTAAAGCGTTGCGGAAATTGCCCTCGCGCACATCGTGGGTGACAACGACAATTTCGGCTAAATCACCCCTAATACCAATTTGTACCACGGATTCTAGACTAACCCCCTGGTCGCCGAAAGCCATACCTAAATGACCGATTACCCCCGGCACATCGCGACAGAGAAAACGGGCATAAAAACGGGTCGATAACGACTCCATCGGGGCGATTTGACAATAATGCTGGTGAATACAGCTTAAAAGCGGGTCAAGTTCCTTGGTTTTGCCACTACTTTTTAAAATTCCGACGATATTCATCACATCCGATACTACCGCGCTGGCCGTCGGTCCGCTACCGGCACCGGGTCCATAAAACATCACTTGGCCCAAGGGTTCCCCCTCGACGAGAATAGCGTTATAGACCCCGTTAGCATTAGCGAGGGGATGGGTTTTCGGTACTAGGGTCGGATGAACCCGCAACTCTAGGGTATCGGAATCTTCCTTAACCGTATCTTTCGCGATCGCTAATAATTTAATCACAAATCCCAGTCTATCAGCGTAGGCGATATCGACGGCGCTAACTTGCCGGATACCTTCACAGTAAACATCTTCCCGTTTTACCCGACCTCCAAAACCCAAAGAAGCTAAAATGGCAATTTTATCGGCCGCGTCGAATCCATCCACGTCCGCAGTCGGATCCGCTTCTGCATAGCCTAATTCCTGAGCTTTGGCCAGCACTTCGCTAAAATCTGCCCCTTTTTGGCTCATTTCCGTGAGAATATAGTTAGTTGTGCCGTTGACAATTCCCATGATGCTGCTGATGCGATTAGCGCCGAGGGATTGTTTTAAGGGTTTAATGACGGGAATGCCACCACCCACGGCCGCTTCTAGGAGGACATAAACCCCTTTTTCACTGGCCTTGGCGTAGATTTCATCGCCAAAACGGGCAATAACCGCCTTATTTGCCGTAACAACGTGCTTCCCCGATGCGATTGCTTGGAGAATTAAAGAGCGTGCCGGTTCCAAACCCCCCAATAATTCGACAATAATATCAATTTCGGGGTCAGTAACGATCGATTCTAGGTCAGTGGTCAACAGCTGGGGAGAAAGCTCGATTTCTCTCGGTTTATCTAGGGATCTAACTCCCACTCGTCCAATGGTAATCTCTTTGAGTACGGGATGACGACCAAAAGGATCGAGGAGGATTTTCGCTGTTCCCGTCCCCACAACCCCGAAACCGAGTAAACCAATCTTAAAGGTCACGCTTTTATCTCCTGCTAGTCCGACGCAAAAAATACTAATGGCCAAGCCGTCGCCATTGTCGATTTTATCATTACAGGGTCTTTGTCTGTGGGGTTTTCTTTTGCTGGCGTTCAGGGCCTGATGATGATAAATATTCAGTATTTTTGTATTTAAATCAAGCAAATCTCGATCAAGTTTAAACGCTTATCCTGTAATTGTTATTGATTTTATTGACCGATATAGATATTCGGCAATGTCAGTAACATTTTTGATCATAACTCTAATTTATGATTACAATAATTCCCTATCTAGTTGATATTTTTGAACAAATCAATCGACTCTCTCTGAGCAAAGAGCTATGTTAGCATTATTAGTTAGGGTAATTTGACTCAACTGCACGATCAACTAAGCTATCCAGCCCCAATTACCATACCAAAGAAATAGAATGGATAAAAAATAGGTAAACAAGAATCACAGAAATCCATAAAAATAACAATTTTTTCGGCTCCAATATCCAAGAATAATAAATATTGGAAATATTGTCATCATATACCTCATCATTGATTGTGTTGTTCCTGTACTTAAAGGTAAAAAAATGCTCAGGAAGGCAAAAATTAACAGGGAAATATTGAGAGGCTTTTTAACGATAGAGAATAGCAAAATACCTAAAAAAGAGAAGCTAAAAAAAGTATTTAATAATCTAACTACATTATTGGCATCTTTGGGAAACATAATAAGACCTCTTGCATAATTTTTTTATGGTATAATATAAGCTTTTGCTTTTTTCTCAATTCTTAGATTGAAGTGGAAAAAAGAATAAAATGTGATCTTAGGTCAGGAAATCATCTATAATTTTGCTATGTTTATTAGCAAAATT
>NZ_JAPZQM010000313.1:0-2500 GCF_027530565.1 Microcystis sp. LE19-10.1B
GGATTGAGGGGTAGGAAAGAATAATCCTGGCATCGAGCTATTGTCCCGGTCGGCAACCCGACAAGTATCTTGGCCACGGTGAAGTTTCACAACCGAGTTCGGGATGGAATCGGAGTGGTGCCATCACGTTAAAGACACCAGGAAGGGTAGAACCCTCAAGACTGCAAAAGCTAGGGAAAAAGTGTTGAAAGAAGAATCAGGTCAAGCCCTCGGTCGGTTAGTACTCCTCGACTGCACTCGTTACCGAGCTTCCATCTAGAGCCTATCAACGGGTAGTCTACCCGAGACCTTACTGGCTTAATGCCATGAGAGCAATCATCTGGAGGTGGGCTTCCCACTTAGATGCTTTCAGCGGTTATCCGCTCCGCACATGGCTACCCTGCGTTTACCGTTGGCACGATAACAGGTACACCAGCGGTGCGTCCTTCCCGGTCCTCTCGTACTAAGGAAGGCTCCTCGCAATGCTCTTACGCCTACACCGGATATGGACCGAACTGTCTCACGACGTTCTGAACCCAGCTCACGTACCGCTTTAATGGGCGAACAGCCCAACCCTTGGGACCGACTTCAGCCCCAGGTTGCGATGAGCCGACATCGAGGTGCCAAACCTCCCCGTCGATGTGAACTCTTGGGGGAGATCAGCCTGTTATCCCTAGAGTAACTTTTATCCGTTGAGCGACGGCCCTTCCACGCGGTGCCGTCGGATCACTAAAGCCGACTTTCGTCCCTGTTCGACTTGTGGGTCTCACAGTCAAGCTCCCTTCTGCTTTTGCACTCTATCGTCCCATTTCCAACGGGACCGAGGGAACCTTTGCGCGCCTCCGTTACCTTTTAGGAGGCGACCGCCCCAGTCAAACTGCCCACCTGAAACTGTCTCCCGCCCCGATTAGGGGTCAGGGTTAGAATTCTAGCCTCGCCAGAGTGGTATCTCACCGTTAGCTCCACCCTCCCCACGAGGAGAGTTTCAAAGCTTCCCACCTATCCTGCGCAAGCGAAGCCCGAAGCCAATTCCAGGCTACAGTAAAGCTTCATAGGGTCTTTCTGTCCAGGTGCAGGTAGTCCGTATCTTCACAGACAATCCTATTTCGCCGAGTCTCTCTCCGAGACAGTGCCCAGATCGTTACGCCTTTCGTGCGGGTCGGAACTTACCCGACAAGGAATTTCGCTACCTTAGGACCGTTATAGTTACGGCCGCCGTTCACCGGGGCTTCGGTCGTCAGCTTCAGATTACTCCTGACCAACTTCCTTAACCTTCCGGCACTGGGCAGGCGTCAGCCCCCATACTGCGTCTTACGACTTGGCGGAGACCTGTGTTTTTGGTAAACAGTCGCCTGGGCCTATTCACTGCGACCCTCTTGCGAGGGTACCCCTTCTCCCGAAGTTACGGGGTCATTTTGCCGAGTTCCTTAGAGAGAGTTATCTCGCGCCCCTTAGTATTCTCTACTTCCCCACCTGTGTCGGTTTCGGGTACAGGCAATTAATGATTAACGTGGTTCGGGCTTTTCTAGGAAGCTTGATCAGCGCCACTTCCCTCCCGTGGGAGGTGGGACTCGCGTCTTAGCTCCTGGTGTTTTCGCCACCGCTCATCGCCTCGACTGCTTGCACTGGTAACCAACATCCAGCTGACGTTGACCTTCTCCGTTCTCCGGCACAATCATTAATCGGTACGGGAATGTTAACCCGTTGTCCATCGACTACGCTTTTCAGCCTCGCCTTAGGTCCTGACTGACCCTCCGCGGACGAGCCTTGCGGAGGAAACCTTGGGGTTTCGGGGTGTGGGATTCTCACCCACATTTTCGCTACTTAAGCCGACATTCTCACTTCTATAGAGTCCACAGCTGCTTGCCGCTACTGCTTCACCCCCTATAGAACGCTCCCCTACCACTACAATGTAGTCCACAGCTTCGGTAGATAACTTAGCCCCGTTCATTTTCGGCGCAGGAGCGCTTGACCAGTGAGCTATTACGCACTCTTTTAAGGGTTGCTGCTTCTAGGCAAACCTCCTGGTTGTCAATGCACTCCCACCTCCTTTCTCACTTAGTTATCATTTGGGGACCTTAGCTGGTGGTCTGGGCTGTTTCCCTCTTGACGATGAAGCTTATCCCCCACCGTCTCACTGGTAGTTTTTTTAGCCGTATTCAGAGTTTGCCTCGCCTTGGTACCGGTCTCCCAGCCCGCGGCGAAACAGTGCTTTACCCCGACTAAACTTCCACTACCGCTGCGCCTCAACACATTTCGGGGAGAACCAGCTAGCTCCGAGTTCGATTGGCATTTCACCCCTAACCACAGCTCATCCGCTAATTTTTCAACATTAGTCGGTTCGGACCTCCACTTGGTTTTACCCAAGCTTCATCCTGGCCATGGTTAGATCACCCGGGTTCGGGTCTACAAATTATGACGCTTCGCCCTCTTCAGACTCGCTTTCGCTGGGGCTGTGGGGTCTTCCCCCTTCACCTGCCATAACCTGTAAGTCGCCGGCTCATTCTTCAACAGGCACACG
>NZ_JAPZQM010000583.1:0-1188 GCF_027530565.1 Microcystis sp. LE19-10.1B
ACCCACACTACTTATTTATGATGATACTAAAAGACTTCCTACACTCCTCAAAAGAATTTACTATAAGTGCGGCTTTTAACATCTCTTCTAAAACCGAAATAACTGAAGCATCATTGAGACATTGTCCAATATCTCCAGGGAGCTCGCCTAGTCGGTTTTCCAAAACTTTTTTCACAAAATCACGAGCATTTTCTAACGCTCCAATTTCCTTACCGCGTTCTATCCCTCGTAACTCCATATTACTCATTAAAGGCATGGTTCTTTCCTCCTCAAATTGTTTGATTTTACTTTCTAAACTTGACTGTAATTCAGAGGATAAAGTCATCAGATTGTCGATGATTTCAAACAGTTTAATTATCTGTTCCCTCTCGAACTCCTTTTCATATAATCCCCTGATTAACCTCCACTTCCACTGTTCCCGTTGTGGCAGCTTCCCAGTAGTCGCTTTTGTTTTCAGGTGTGCCATGACTATTATAGCAAAAGGATTACTACTTGCCACTAGTTCTGACCATCTTTCCTCATAGTCCAGTAATTTAACCGTTGGGAATTTGAGGCTGACTTCACAACCAGCGATAGTATAATTATAGGAATCTGGTCGCCAATTTACTCGTTCATCTCCTAAAATTGCCAGACTGATAACTGGTTTCTGATACAAATCAAAGGCCCGATAGTTATAAATATACATCCTCTGAGGAAAATTTTCTTCGTATTGACTTTGAATTTCAATATGAATCAAAATCCACACTTCTTCACCCCTGAGTAACCAGACTTTATAGAGTTTGTCAGCGAAACGTTTTTTTGTCTTTGCTGAAGCGGTAATCCGTTTGAGTTCTTTTTCTAGAGATTCGGGAATTTTTGTCCAATCAATCAATTGGTGAACTTCAGGAAAAAAGAAGTATAAAAACGCTTCAAAATACTCGGTTAATGCTTCTTTCCAGGGTTCATCATAATTGGCGGTTGTTTGGTTCATTTGAGTTGTCCGCTTACTCTTAGGGGTGAAGCGCGATAGCGTAACGCACCGATTTAATAATAGAGGTGAATGGTGGTAATCTGGGGATTTTGTTGTAAAAAAGCGGATATTTGTTCGATTCCGTCTTCGTTGGGAGAGAGAATAACCGTGGCGACTCCAGGGATTACCCCAGCTTGGAGACTTTGATAATCGGTAACACCAGCATCGAGGAAAACTAC